>CANQTY010000102.1 GCA_947626895.1 uncultured Bacilli bacterium | reverse complement strand
TCTTCCATATAGTTATTACGAATGATATGACCTCCATCATACATACGGATACCCCCTGTATCAGAGATGAGTTCTTTTTCATTGTTTTCCTTAATTTTGGCACATAAGAAGACATTATTTTCAATTAAATCATTCTTTCCATGACGACATGTGACTAAACCCTTACAGGTTTTAAACGTATTATTACGGACAATGGTTCTTCCAGATTTAATGGAAATAATTTCAATTTCTCCAGAAATATTTTCAAAAAGATTATCTTCAATTAATACATTCGAATCACTTTGTGAATAAGTCGATGTTCCTACACGGATTGTTTCATATCCATTAGCGCCTCCAGCTTCTTGATAATTTAAGAATTGGTTATGATGGATATAATGATCTTGTGAAGACATATCATCTCTCCAGATGGTTAAAAGAGAGCCACCTGTCGTTTTTCCATCAAAAGTATTGCGATCGATTTCATGGAATCTTCCTCTTAAAGATAACCATTTATAATCATTTTCTCGAATCTCATATTTTTTAATGATATTATTCGTAAATCTTAAATGATTTCCTTCTAGATTCACAACACCTGAATCTTTGGAAGGATAGCCATTTTCAAAACGGAAATTTGCAATGACGACATAATCTGCAAGAATATTAATTCTTGATTCTCCACTTAAAATGACTTTTCCAGGATTTCTTGCAAATAAGAAGATAGGATTCTTTTCATTTCCTGAACGTTCAATATTAAATTCAACATTCATATAAGTTCCATCCTCGACAATGATAGCATCTCCAGGTTTTGCTTCTAAACCTGCAGAGACAATCTCTGCAAGATTATGCACATAAATCTTATTTAAAATCCGTGGATCATTTTCATCGATTGTTGGTACACTATCATCTGCTTTTGATTGTACTGTGATTTCAAATTCTTGATCTTTTGAATATTCTCCATAAGTAAAGGTCGCAGTTAATGTTACTTTCTTTTCTTCATCACCACGATAGACATTACCATTTAAATCGATAATTGAACTATCGGAAGTTTTCCAAGAAATATAAACTCCATTAATATCACTAACTCGAGGTAAAACCATGATATCACGGTCAATTGTATTATTTTCTAATAAAGTAAAAGTAGACATTGCTTCATCAATTTTACCTTCTGCATCTTCATTGATCTTTTTAACAGTTACTTCATAATTTCTTTGTTCCCGTGTAGAGCCAAATTGCGCAATCGCTGTTAAAGTGACTTTTTCATCTTGTGTTTTACTTCTTGTAACATGGCCATCTGAATTGACCACTAAAGGATTAGAACTTCGCCAAGTAACAACACCTTCAATAGCAAATTTCTTTGGTAAATAAATATTTTGAATAATTGCATCACTATGAGGAATGGTAACTTGATTCATAAATTCTTGAACAATTTCAAAGTTTGTTTTACCTTCTGTATTAATCGAAATTTGATTATTCGAATTAGAAGTGAATCCTTCACTTTGTGAAGCACAACCATAAAGAGGTAAGATAATACCTAAGGAAACGAGTAATAAACTCTTTTTTAATTTTGCTTTCATATTGATTACCTCCTAATTAGACCAGGTGATGGCTTTTCCATCATCATATTGTTTTGCATTGATTAATGTAGGACGAATGGCATCTTCTTGAAATTCCCAAGAATAATCAAAATCAAATTCAATATTCTCTTTATTTTTAAACCAAGTAGATGCTGCTTCTGTTGTTGTAAACCATGTAGGAATTTCACTAGCAAAGGTACTATCTTTTAATTTTGGAGCATCAACTGTTACACCAGAATAATATAAATTTTTCGTTGCTACTCCATCATTTTTCGCGGATTTATTACCAAATAAATAAGATCCATTAATCGAACCAGTAACTTTACAATTATAAGCAAATGAATTACTTACAGAAGGAGAAATTGGTGAACCATCACGGTCTTCAGCATGTCCAAGAAGTCCTCCAACATTTTCACTACCCTTAATTGTTGCATTTGCGTAACATTTATTAATTTCCATTCCTCTAGCGTATCCAATTAATCCGCCAGTTGCTTTTAAACCCTCGACTTTTGTTTTTATAACATAACAATTTTCAATTTGAATGGGATTCGTCATACCTCCAGAGACATCAACTGCGCCAATTAATCCTCCAACATCATCTTGACCAGAGCCATAAATATCACAATCATAAGCTAAAACTTTACCACAATAGCCATATTCATAGAAATCACCAACTGCCGCGCCAACTTTACGTGTACCCTTAACAGTGCTATGAATCACATTGATATTAGAAACTGTACCTTTTGAATATCCTACAACTGCACCTGTTCTTTGTTGAGTAGATGTAATATTAGCATCTTTAATTGTTAAATTAGCAATAACTCCATCCATACCTAATTGACCAAAAAGACCTGTTTGTTCAGCTTTTGAATCAATATATAGATTTGAAATTGTATGTCCATTTCCATTAAATTGACCATTAAATGCTTTTACACTTCCTGATTGAGATCCTAAAGGAATAAAAGATTTTTTCCCTTCCCCATAGACTTCACTTAAATCAAGATCATTTTGAAGTTCATAATAAGCAGATAAAGTTGTAGAGTCAGAAGCAACTTGTTCTAAGTCCTCAATCGTGGATACTAAATAAGGATTTTCTATGGTTCCTTCTCCTTTATATTCCACGCCTTTTTCATCTAAAGTCATGATTGAGGTAGAATAAATCATAGACATCTCATTTCCTTCTTGTAGTACACAATAAAAATCAATCCATGTAAGTTCATCAAAACCATCAACCGTTTTATAAACCATCCCTTTTCCAGAGCCATAGCTTAAAACATGGACATCTCCATAATCTTTTCCTTCTTTAATTTCATTTTCACTTGGTGCTTTTGCCCCATCACTTACAAAAAGATAATAGATATCCGCATTTTCATTTTTTGCTTCAATAAAGACATCAATTGCTCCCGCGGTGATTCTTGATTCGCTGATGGAGACGTTATTATAACGTACCCCTCCTAGAGCATCATTTTCTTTAGCGCAACCAAAGAATAGTAAAGTTAAACTAGCAAGTAATAAGATTTTTTTCTTCATTCATGTTCCTCCTTTTCCATTTTATGAATTTCACTTAATGCCATCATTAAAGGACCAATGGCTTTTCCATCATCTAGAACGATTCTTCTAGAAATATACATCTTATAAGTTCCTACTTTTTTATCCGTTTTCGAAGCAGATAATCCTGCGCCTATACAAATACCACCTAAATGGAATTCATGTGCTTCATCTTCAAAGAAATATTGTTTTAAAACTCCACGAAAAATTCTTAAACCAATCTCTTGATATCTTTTTGTTAACATATCAAGTCGACATCCTTTTAAAATGGCATAAGCAATCATTAAAGAACCAGAGCTTTCTAAATAATTTCCTTTTTTTCTTTTTTTATCGATTACTTGATAAAACATATCTACATTCTTTACTTTATATTTTAATAAGCTATCGATGGTTTTCTTTAATAATTCTTTTAATTTATTTTGTAAACGAACATCTTTTATATATTCATAAACATCTACTAAAGCCATTTCATACCAGCCCATAGCTCTTAACCAAGCAATTTTAGATTGACCATTATGGGCTTTAGACCAAATCATCTTTTCCTTTGGATCTAAATAATTTCCATCATAACCATGCATCAATAAAGAAGATCTTTTATCATAAGTTAGATAAAAGGCATTCTCTAATTGAAAGACAATATCATGCATATTTCTTTCATGATTAAAGTAATATTCATACATCGCATAAAAGGGTTGTAACATATAAATTCCATCTAACCAAATTTGATTTGGATATTTCTCTTTATGCCAAAAATTCCCTTGAATTCTAGGTAATCTTTCTATTTGAAGATGTAAATAATCTATCGCTTTTCTATACTTTTCTTTTTTTGTTAAGAAATATAAAGGAAATAAAATCTTTCCTTCATTTAAAGGATCTGAATCAAATCCTTCTTCACTACATTCATTATAATTATTGTAGTAATAGAGTTTTATATGACCAGAATCTTCGACAAAAGAAGAAATATATTCATCGATATATTTCAATAAATTCGCATCTTTATTTTCTAAATATAAAGACATTAAACCGTTGAACATACATCCATCAATATAATTCCAACCAACTTTTTTAAGTCCCCTTAAAACTTCTTGGTTCCAAAGGGGTTTTTCTTTAGAAGAATTCTTACATAAATAAGAGATATATGTATTGATATTCTTTTCAAGATCAGCATCTAGATATTTCATAATTTCCTTTCGTTCGGATATAGGAACGTCGTTCATAACTATTCCTATAAATATATGTAAGCCTAGACTTACATAACAATGTAAGGAACTGCTAGAATTAACAGTTCCTTACAATTTCATTTAAATTTATTCAGTAGCGTGATCAATTGTTAAATTGATATTGCTAAATGTTACCTTTATACCACCTGAAACGAATACACCAGCATAGACATATTCAGTATCAACAGCGGTAAGTTCTAAATCCGTATCATAAGATCCACCAAGAACATATTCTGTTGCACCCTTAGTCTTATAATAAGTCTTAACTGTGGAATCATTTTTGGTCATCATAACTTCGATTTCATCACCAGCCTTGACATCCACTGAATCTTTTCCTTTACGATCACTTGATACAATTTCTGGACTTGTTCTTGCCCATGCATGGTAGGTATATGGTGCAGTATTAAATGGTGTACCATAGAAACCTGCCGCGGCATAATGTGAATTAAGTCCTGGAACAGTTTGGTCAATGTACATATCATCACGTACCATAATTCCACATCCTGTTTGATTAATACTTTCAATTTTGGGATTTATTTCATCAATATGAACTTTAGCTTCTAAAGTGAATGCTTCATCTTTACTAATCTTTTGAAAATACATCACATGTGAATCAAGTTTACTATTCAATATGGATGGATTCACCATTTTATCCTCGATAGTAACAGTATTATCTTCATTTTTAGTAATTGCATAGTTTGCAGCATTGAAAGCTTTACTACTACTTTTGAAATTACCAAATGCAGAACCATGCCATCCATCAGCGTTAGGATAATTTTTTGACCATGTTCCTTCACCTGGAGCTTTATATGTTGGTTCAACATATTTAGAATTTTTAATTAAGTATTTTTCTTTTGTAGGTGCAACTAAGTCTTTAACTACATATTTGCCTAATTTATTTGTTGATTCTTTTAATGTTTTGGCCATCATATAACCAACTTGTTGAGCACCATAGATATTGACATGTGTGCCATCATAAGATTTTGAAGTTGGCCAACCATACCATTCTTTAGCTTCATCTGCAGATAATGCTCTTAATGCATCACCAGTTAGTTTTGTTGTATCAATACAAGTTAAATTGTATTTTTTAGCAACATCACGAATTGCTTGAGGATAATCACCTTGATAATATCCCCCACCATCAGAAGGAATAACATGCATAGTTTTTGTTTCTTCATCATATGCGCATTTTCCATCATATCGAGCAATTGGAGTAGCTAGGATTGGAGTAGCACCTTTATCAAGCGCTACCTTAATAAAATCATTATATAGATTTCCTTGGAATGTATTTGCTTGATAAGTATCTCCATTAGAGGTATCAACTCTTTCACCGACTGTAGTTTTTTCATCATTATGACCAAAGGTAATAATGGCATAATCTCCAGCCTTAATGTTGTTTTTAAATTGATTATAATTTGCGGAGGATTTTGGATCAGTAGGATAACTAGTTGTAGAAGCTCCCCCAACACCAAGATTTACTACCTCTACTTGATCAGTGAAGTAATCTTTAATTGTTGTTCCAAATCCTTGAATTTGATAGTAATAAGATGTGTTTTTAGTAGCTAAATCATAATTTTGACAAGTAGAATCCCCAATCATATAAAGAGTTGTATCTTCTAGAGTTTCTACTGGTTGTTCACTACTTGTAGGTGTTTCACTTTCTTTAGATGAATCACTAGCAATTGGATTTTTTGAGCTATCAGAGGGTGTGCCTGACCCTTGTTGCGCACACCCAAACATCACTAGACTTGCTAGCGATAAAACTAATAATTTAGATTTTTTCATAAAGTGCCTTTCTGTTTTGTTAATTTAATTATGCAGCTGGATTTGTAACTGTCATTGAAACATTGGTAAATGTTACATTAATGCCACCAGAGATAAACAATCCAACATAGTAATAATTCGGATCATTAGTCGTTAATACACAAGTATTAGGACATTTGCATGATGTAAACTCTTGATCCGAAGACGTTTTATAATAAGCAAAAATTCCATCTTTAGTTTTTTCAACTTTAACATCAATTTCGTAACCAGCAATTATTTTCTCACTTGCTGTATTTTCTAGCTTCATTTTAGCGTCTGTTGTTTTACGATACCAAGAGTGATACCCTTCAATTCTAGGCTTATATGTTCCACTTTCTGGTTCACCTGATTCTTCTTGATATGGCATACCCAAAATACCAGTAGCTAAATAAGTATATTTTAAATCTGTAACAAATTGATCTTGATATATATTATCACCAACCATTGCACCAAATGCAGTACGTTCAGCATATCGATTTTGAGGCTGAATTGATTTTAATTTAGCATGAGCAGATAATGAGAAATTTTTATCTACTGGTACTTGTTGGTAATATGTTACCATTGAATCTTTTGAAGAACTTAATTGAGTAAACATTTGCTTTGTTTTACTTCCTGTAACTTTTTCACCATCATCTGCCAAAGTTACAGATTCAGCTGTACCATTCACTTTAAATTGACTCATATCGTAGCCAGTACTAGTCAAAGTACCAAATGCAGACGCATTCCATCCCTCTTGTACTGTATATGGAGATTTCCAGTTTTTATTTTGCTGTAATTCATCAATTTGAGGTTCAACTATATCATCTTTAATATATTTGCCTAATGGATTATTTGATTTTTTCAATTCTTGAGCCATTAAATATCCCATTTTTCTAGCACCATAATCATTGAAATTATTTGTATTTGCTTTCGTGTCTTTCCATGTATACCATTTCTTAGCTGTATCAACATCTAATTGTCTTAAAGCATCTGCACTTAATTTAGTATTATCAATACAAAGTAAATTTAATTCAGTTGCCAAATCTATAATAGCTTGATGATAATTTCCATTCTTAATACTGCTATCATTACTAGAACCACTGCTGGGACTTTCAAAAACGTACTTTGTATTTGAATTATAACTTCCCTTATTATCAAAATTTGCATAAGGAGTAACTAAAATAGCGGTTGCTCCAGCATCTTCAGCAACTTTGATAAATTTCGTATATAAATTATATTGGAATGTTCCTTCTGTATCTTTGGATCCTAATTCTGCACCATAATACGTACCATTTAAATCACTGTCACATGTCTTTGTACTTCGATCATTAGCACCAAAAGAAATAATTACATAGTCTCCAGACTTTACACCGCTTTCTGAATCTTTAAAATGATTGTACTTTTCTTTTGATTCACTATGTTTATCATAATTTGTTGCAGTAACTTCACCTTTGTTAACGCTTAGATTTTCAAATGTTACTTTGTCATTAAAATAAGAAGAAATTCCATATCCAATTCCTTGAGGCTGGTAATAATAATCAGTACTTGAGCTTACATGATTTATCGTTGCAGAATATTGATCACCCATAAACCATACTTTTGTTTTAGGAAGTTCTTCTTCATCACCTTTATGACTAGATGTATCTCCTTGTCCTTCAGATGTTTCAGGAGTATTACTAGAAGATGTTTGTCCACCTTGACTTGATGTTGAAGGTGTTTCCTCACTAGATGTATTACCTTGATTATCGCTAGTCGCTGTACTAGTCTTATCAGATGTATTTGTACCAGTTCCTTCACTTGTAGTTTCAGAAGGTGCAGCTTCACTTGAGTCAGGCGTATTATCTTCTGTAGTAGAAACTACTGGAGTGTTAGATGAAGTACCCCCCCCCGTTGAATTACTATTAGAGAGGATAGAATTCCCTGCATCATTACTACATCCAAAGAGTAATGCACTTGCTAAGGATAAGACTAATAATCTTTTTTTCATAAATTTAATTTCTCCTTTTCATACTATTTTCAAGTGATAAATGAATCGAAAATCAAGATTATTTTTGATTTGTTCGTATATACGAACGTCGTTCATAAGTCTCTTGAAAAATAATTGTAAGCGTTTTCACTTACATC
>CANQTY010000101.1 GCA_947626895.1 uncultured Bacilli bacterium | reverse complement strand
GCAATAGAAACTCTTAATCAAACTCGTTTATTAGTTTCTAATGATTAATTGTGAGCATGTGAGCATAAAAGTTTAGAATATAATTTACCTCAAATGTATCTTAACAAATTTGGGTAAATCTATGTAGTATGGAAATCTTTGAAGCTTACATTATTCCATATCTTTTTTAACGCTATTTTAGCGCTTTTTTGCCAAATTTTTGAAAAGAAAAAAACTTGTTGACAAATCTCAACGGGGGGGGGTTAAGCTTTTTTTAGAAGGAGATTTTTTATGGAAAAATTTGATAAATTAATAAAAAACAAATGGTTTAGATTTGTTTTAGTCGTAGGACTTAGTATTCTTTTTGCCATTATCGGGGGAATTCTAGTTTCTAATTATTGGAGTTTATCTGGATTAAAACCTTATGAACAATCTTATTATGATCCAGGTAATACCGCGGCAATGGCATATTGTAGCTATATTCCAACGATTTTAATGTATGTTGTTTGTGATCTTGTCGACGATTTAAAATGGAAAGTATCAAGATTTTTAAGATCCATTTTATTCATGGTATCTTTAATTCTTTATGCATTTTTCTTAATTATGGGCGTGGCAATGAATATCCAAGGTGGTACGATTGGTAATGCTATTGTCGCTGGTTTTGCCTATGGACCAATGTTTACTTATCCTTTAATGTATTTCTTTGTCGTTGGTCGTTTTGAAGAATTTGATGGATATAAAGCAAATCCTATCACACAACTCATCTTCACTCTTGGAGCATACATTGTTCCTATTATTTTAGGGATTATCATTATGGCCATTGTTAAAGCAGTTGATAACTCGATTGTTTCTATTATTGCTTTCTTAATTCTTCCTGCTTTAGTCATCATTAAATTCATCTCTTCTTATAAAGAAGTTGGTTTTAATCTTGGGGGATTTAAAGAATATAAAAGAGACCAAGAAAAAGGGAATTCGTCCTCTAGTACAAGTACATCTTATAGTAATGATGAAGAAAATGATGATCCATATAAAGGAGATTTAGCGAAAAAATATGCGGATATGAAAGAATGGAAATATAAAATTGCTAAAGCTTTAGAAAATTGTGATAATCATGTATCTTGTGATGATGTTCAATATGGGGATGATGGATTTATCCTTTCTATAGTGATTGATATGTCTTATGAAGCAAAAGCAGATCCTGAATCCGTACAATATAAATATGAAAATATTGTTTCTAATGTAAAAAGTACTTTTGATAGAGTGGGTAATGAATGTCCTTTCGCTGTACAATTAAAATGGCGAGCAAAGGTGGATTAATTAAACTAAATAACTAAAAGATGAAAAGGAAAGTGATGGGCTTTCCTTTTTAAATAAGATATAAAATTTCTATTTTTCTTAAAAATGTATCCTCATATGGAGAAAAATATCAAATAGAAATTGTCCAATTTATAATAAAAATTGAAAAAATATTTAAGATTACATAAAATATCTATAGAGGTATTAAATATGGAAGTTAATTATAACAAAATGATTCGCTTATCTGTACGTCATGGTTTTGATGAATATGGTCATGTGCTTTATAACGAAAAAGAAAATAAGCTCTATACCATTTCTCTTACGTTTAATAAATTTGAAGGTAATCCGACATATGGTGATGAAATCATTATGCCAGAAGCACTTTTAGACAAGAATAATCCTGATTTTATTGCTCATTTATTTTATGAACCTATAAAAGAAGAGGAAGCTTCTAGTTATGATCAAAATGATTTACTTATTTGGATAAATAAAAATCATGAATCTTTCTTCTTTAAACGATGTAAAGAATAGATAGGAAGATATGATTCTTTAGATTAATTCGTTAAAAAATAAAAATAGATTCGATTTTAAATTCAGTGAATAATAATTGTAATATAAAATACAATTATTATTTTTTTATATATCAATATTTTCATATGTTTACTATTTACTCACGCTGATGAAGGGTGATAAGATTGTCAAGTTCTTTGAATAATTCTCCTATTTTTATCTGCTCTATCTTCGTCGGGATCAAAACCACTTGATTGTCTAAATCATTTTTACTTAGATTTCCGATAGAACCATTCCCACCCGACACATACAAATCAATAAATTTTTTATACCATGCCGAACACATTGAAGCATTTACAAAATACGGCTCTTTTGTTGTGCCAAGTAGCATAAATCCCCCATGAACTGCGGAGTTTTCAGAAATATGCCCTATAATGGCGTGTTTTCCAACAAGTCTTGTTGAACCATTCGCTGCAGTAATTAAAATATCGTTTTCTTTCGCATACCCTATATTTACAGCATCTTTATTAACAAAGACATCATCCTCTTTTAGAACAAATCTGTCCTCATCAATATTTGAGGAGCGCAAAACTCGAACTCCTGTTTCACAAACATTTGAGGGATTATAAGTCAGTCCGCGTCGAGTTTCTACTATCTCATTGAACTTACGCTGTTCCCAAGAATGATGAATTAAATAGGGAATATTAATTGTCTTTTTCAAGCTTATTTAGTGCTATTTTAATTAAT
>CANQTY010000100.1 GCA_947626895.1 uncultured Bacilli bacterium | reverse complement strand
TCTTAGTTGTTATAATTAGCGTGTAACCCTTAATGATTTTTCTTAAGGGTAGAAAGTGTAGCAAGATGAAACTATTACCCTTTGTTAAATGGGCAGGTGGTAAACGCCAAATCATGAATGAATTATTAAAGTATGTTCCTTCCTCTTTTAATTGTTACTTTGAACCCTTTGTTGGAGGAGGTGCTCTACTTTTAGAATTAGCCCCAAATAAGGCATTTATTTGTGATATTAATGAAGAATTACTATGTGTTTATAAATGTTTAAAATGGAAAAAATATTATAGTGCTTTAAAAGAAGAATTGAGACTTCATGAATTAAATCATTCAGAAGCATATTATTATGAAGTAAGAAATTGGGACCACAATATTTCTTTTAAAACACTTCCTATTGAGAAAAAAGCAGCACGAATGATCTACTTAAATAAAGCAGGCTTTAATGGCCTATATCGTGTCAATTCTCAAGGCTATTTTAATGTACCCTTTGGTAAAAAAGAAAAAGTACATATTTTTGATGAAGAAAATCTTGATGCATTGCATGATTATTTTAATCACCATGCAATTTATCTAAGACGCGGAGATTTTACTTTAATTGTTCCTCATGTAAAAAAAGGAGATTTTATCTATTTTGATCCCCCTTATGATACATTAGAAAATAAAGATTCATTTACTTCTTATTCTAAAGATCAATTTGGCAAAAAAGAACAAATTCGTCTTTTTGAATGTTTTGATAAGTTAGCAAAACGTGGTGCATATGTGATGTTAAGTAACCATAACACTAAATTTATTAACGAATTATATAAAGACTATCATATCCATATCATCCATGCCAAAAGAATGATCAATTCAGATGCTACAAAACGTGGAGATATCGAGGAAGTTATTATCACAAATTATGAATAAACAAGTGATCTCATTTCCCACATATACACTTTATCAAGATTCTTGTTTTAAAGTTTTAAAAAAGTTAGATAGTAAGTCAATTGATTTTATTTTTGCAGATCCTCCCTACTTTTTAAGTGATGGGGGTATTACTTGTGTAGGAGGAAAAATATCTTCTGTTAATAAAGGAAAATGGGATCAAACTATCTCTCTTAAAGAAAAACTTTCTTTTTCCAAAAGATGGTTAAAAGAATGCTATAGAATATTAAAAGATCAAGGTACCATCATGATTTCTGGTACTTACCATATCATCTATATCATTGGATTTGTTCTAGAAGCAATCGGTTTTGAAATCATCAATAACATTACTTGGATTAAGAAAAATCCCCCGCCAAATCTGGCCTGTAAATGTTTTAAACATTCTAGTGAAACTATTTTATGGGCTAAAAAGAAAAATAGTAAAAAATATACATTTAATTATCAATTGATGAAAAAACTTAATCAAGATAAACAAATGTCAGATATTTGGGTGTTTTCTAGACCAGGAAAAAAAGAAAAACTCTATGGAAAACATCCTACACAAAAACCTTTGAATTTATTAGAACGTATTATTTTAGCCACGACAAATGAAAATGATTTAGTTTTAGATCCTTTCATGGGCAGTGGAACAACAGGTGTAGCCTCCTTAATACATCATAGAAAATTTAAAGGAATAGAAATAGATAAAACGTATTTTGAAATAGCAAAAAAACGCTTATTAGACGTGAAGGAGTAGTATATGAAAAGAGACTTTAATGAATGGTTATCCCATCTTCAAAAATCCATTGCCTCATATGATTATTATATTGATTTTCATAAGGTATATAAAAATACCGAACAAATCAAAGTTGGACTGAATATCATGAATTCATTATTAGGTAGTAAAGATATAGAAAATGAATTTGAAGATTTACTTAAAAAATATCCTGAAATTTTAAAATGTATTCCTATTTTAATTGCCAAAAGAGAAATGGAAATACCCATTAAAGATCAAGATTCATTTTATGAATATCACTTTGATCAACCAAATTTAGGAATCGAAGATTATAAGCGTTTTATGAAAAGAACAGGATTATTTGATTTAATTGCAAATCATTTAATATCCAATCTTGTCGATTATGTTTTAGGCGTAGAAACTGGTTTAAATTCCAATGAGCGGAAAAATCGTGGAGGTCATTTGATGGAAGATCTAGTAGAATCATTTATTCAAAAAACAGGTTTTCCATATTATAAAGAGATGTATTTAAAAGACGTTCAAGAGCTTTTTAATATCGATTTACATATCTTATCAAACAATGGAAAACTTACTAAAAGATTTGATTTTGTTGTCAAAGGAAAGACATCCATTTATGCAATTGAGACAAATTTCTATGCCAGTGGAGGCTCAAAATTAAATGAAACTGCAAGAAGTTATAAAGAACTGGCTCTTGAATCTAAAGACATTTTAAATTTTCATTTTGTTTGGATTACTGATGGTGCAGGTTGGTTTTCTGCGAAAAACAATCTTGAAGATACTTTTGAAGTTTTAGAACATCTATATAATATCCATGATTTAGAAAATAATATCCTAGAAGAGCTCTTTAAAGAAAAAGTAATCAATTCATAGAAGTTTGTCATATTTTGATCTAAACTATAGATGAGTTGATCTTCTATGGAACAATACTTCAAATCATTGTTAGACAAATTAGAAGTAGTACAAATCAATATATTAGATG
>CANQTY010000099.1 GCA_947626895.1 uncultured Bacilli bacterium | reverse complement strand
TTGCTATAATAAAAGAGAATTGAAAGAAAGGTTTTATTTTTAAAATAGGTGATTTATATGAAAAAAGTCATGATTGTTGGAGGCGCAGGCTACATTGGTAGTTTAAATGTTAAAGTCTTTTTAGATCGAGGTTATGATGTTTTTGTTGTTGATAATTTAAATACAGGTCATAAAGAAGCTATTGATCCTCGAGCCCGTTTTTATCAAGTAGATATTCGTGATAAAGTGCATTTAAAAGAAGTGGTAAAAAAAGAAAAACCAGATGCGGTTATTCATTTTGCAGCCTTAAGTTTAGTAGGTGTTTCATGTAAGGAACCTTTAGAATATTTTTCAAATAACGTCTATGGAATGCAAATTCTTCTTGAAGTGATGAAAGAAGAAAATATTCGCTTTATTGTCTTTTCTTCTTCCGCGGCAACCTATGGAGATCAAAAGGATATGCCCTTAACGGAAGAGTCCAAAACGGAACCAACAAATCCTTATGGGGAAACAAAACTCATGATGGAAAAGATGATGAAATGGTGTGATAAAGCTTATGGTATTAAATATGTATCTTTACGTTATTTTAATGCCGCGGGAGCGCTTCTTGATGGAACACTTGGGGAAGATCATCATCCCGAGACACATCTAATTCCTTTAATTTTACAAGTTCCCTTAAATAAAAGAGAACAAATTCATGTCTTTGGTAATGATTATGATACAAAAGATGGAACATGTATTAGAGATTATATTCATGTTTTAGATTTAGCAGACGCCCATGTAAAAGCTTTAGAATATCTATTAAAAGAAGAACAAAGCCAAATCTTTAATTTAGGAAATGGCTTAGGATATTCTGTAGATGAAATGATTAAAGAAGCAGAAGTTGTCGTAGGTAAACCAATTAAAAAGGAGTACGCTCCACGTCGAGAAGGAGATCCTGCTATCTTAATTGCATCAAATGAAAAAGCTAAAAAGATTTTAAAATGGAATCCAAAATATACGTTAAATGATATTATGGAAAGTGCTTGGAAATTTCATAGTACTCATATTGATGGTTATAAAAAGAAATGAGTCATCCTTTTAAACATCTTAAAGTGATTTTAACTCATCGTCATCAAGTGATTAAAAATGGCTTTCATTTAGGCATATTTTTTCTTACTTTAAGACATGATTTATCAAAATTTTCTTATCAAGAATTTTCTTTATCTAGTAAATATTATTTAGGAAATTCTAGTCCTACAAATCTTGAAAGAAAATCTCATGGGGGATTTAGTGAAGTAGCAAATCATCACGTCCATAAAAATAAACATCACTTTCAATATTGGGTCGATTTTTATCGGGGATATTTAATTGTTCGTCCGATGCCTTTAAAATATGCTTTAGAATTTTTTGCAGATATGTTATCAGCGAATAAAACATATGATAAAGCTCATTTTTCAGGAGAAAATGTTTTAAAATATTTTGAATCAAGAAAAGGATATTTTATCTTACATTCGGGAACAAAAGAATTTTTAGAAAATTGTATCAAACGTTATATTGATTCAAAATGGAAAAATCTTCATAAAAAACAAACAAAAGTTTTATATGAAGAAATTTTAACAAAATATCCTAAAACTGAGATATTTAAAATCGATAATGAAATCTTAAGTGAGAACGTTTTATATGGATAAAAGATTTGATGAATTAAAAAAAATTGTCTATGAACTTACTTCTTCAAAAGAAGAATTTCTTTCATTTTGTAAAGAAAATGAAGAGAATTTACTTACTTTAGATCCAATTTTATATCTAGGATTAAAAGTCGATTTTTATTTACAAAGAGATTTAATTAATGAGGCTCTTGAAGTGATTGAGAATCATAAAAAAGGAAAATATATCTCTTTAGAATGTGAAGAATTTTTAAGTGAATTAAAAGATAAAATCATCAAAGAAATAAAGCAAAATAATAAAAAAGAATTGACTCCAAGTGCATTAAAAAAAGAATTATTAAGTCATAAAAAAGAACAAGTTTATTATGCTTTAAGAGTTTTATCGACAAGAAATATCCGTCAATATTTAGACGTAATTCAAGAATATTTTAAACAAAATAAGGATCATGAAGATTTAACTCGTCTCATGTTATTTTTACTTGTAGAGCAAAGTATTAATGGCTTTTTTACTCTTTATTTAAATAAGGAAAAAAAGATATTAAATCCCTCTAGATTAGTCTTGCCTTTAGAATATGATGACTATCATATTGTTGAAAATGAATTAAAAAATCATTTTCTTAATCCAAGTGATTTTAAATTAGCGCATGATTTCCTTTCTCAAATGGCGGTTTCTATTTATCCAGATTCTTTACTTAAAGATTATAAAAGTGAAGATTATATCTTCTTTCTTCAAATGTTTTTAAATAGTTTATATGGAAAAGAAATGCTTTTTTCTTCAAATGAAGAAGAAAATCTCTATTTTGAAATGAAAGAGAAATTTTTTTAAAAAATAAGGAGAATTTTTTTCGTCTCTTATCGCTTAATAGAAATTGAATAAATCGTGAATTTACTTGTATTTAATAGGGTAATATTCTATAATTTTTTTTGCTTAAACATACAAAGTATGTTCTTTTAGATTGTATATATATGTGGAGGTCAAATATGGCAAAAGAAGAATTAAAAGAAGAA
>CANQTY010000098.1 GCA_947626895.1 uncultured Bacilli bacterium | reverse complement strand
TGGCAGGGGCAGCAGGAATCGAACCCGCAATAAAGGTTTTGGAGACCTTTGCTATACCATTTAACTATGCCCCTAGATAGTTAATTTAAGGAACGGAGAACTTTATTAACTAACCCCATATCCACTTTTCCTGCAAAATTGATCTTAAAATGTTTCATTACAGAAGGAATGGATTTGTCTTCTAAAGAAAGAATTTCTTTTTTAATTTCTTCTTCACTTAACATCTTAGGTAAATAATTTTGTAAGAAAGCTTTTTGTCTTTCAATCGATGTCACTCTTTCTTGATTATTCACTTCTCTATAACCCGCTTCTTCATCATCGAGTTCTTTCAGTGTTTTCATCATCAAAGAAATTACATCGGCATCGGTTAGTTCTTCACCTTTTTCCTTTTTTGTAATCGAAAGAAGCATGCACTTATTAATCATCACACTTGCGATATTCTTTGCATCTTGATCTTTAGCTTTTAAGGCTTCCATTTTGGCTTTTTTTAATTCCTCAAAAATCATATTGCTCCTTTCAAAAACTAAATGAATCATACCATAAAGACCTATTCTCTTCAAGAATTTTTATTCACCAAGATATAATTCTTCTAGATGATGAAGTTCTTGTTCTTTTTCTTTAATTAACCTTTCTAATTCTTGCATTTTTATATAGTCCATATAGTTTTCCTCTAAAAACTCTAAATCATGTAGTTCTTTAATCTCTTTTTCTAATTGATTAATTCGTTCTTCTAGTTTTCTTGGGGATTCTTTTTTAATGACTACATTTACTACTTTCTTTTCTTCTTTTTTTGGTTCTTTAATTTCTAATAACTCACTTTCTTTTTCTTTAAAATCTTGATAAGTACCTTCTTTAAAATATCCTTGATGATGGATGAAATAAAGAATATGCGTGGCAAGTTCATCAACAAAATAACGATCATGAGAAACAAAGATGATGGTTCCTTCATATTCTTTTAGGGCATTAATTAAGGCTTGTCTTGTCATCATATCAAGATGATTTGTAGGTTCATCAAGTAATAATAAATCATAATGATGTAAGATGATTTTAGCTAACATAAGGCGCATTTTTTCTCCACCTGAAAGAACATCTAATGCTTTAAATACATCATCTCCGATAAAATTAAATTTACCTAGATGATTTCTTAAAGCTTTTTCGCCAAGATGAGGAAATAGATTCATCATATAATCTAATAAAGATATTTCGCCATGAATATCTAGTTGATGTTGATCTATATAACCAATATGAACTTGTCTTTTAAAGATGATTTCCCCTTTACTTGGATTTAATTCTTCAAGTAATAGTTTTAAAAAGGTCGTTTTTCCTGTACCATTTCCTCCCATGATTGCAAGACGGTTTTTTGTAAATAAATGAAAAGATAAATCTTGAAATAAAACTTCATCATAACCAAAAGAAAGATGACTTACTTCAAGAAGCTCTTTATCTTTTAAATCACTTCCTTGAAAATGAATTTTAAAAGTATCTTTTTCTTTATAAGGTTCTTTAATAATCTTCATATGTTCTAACTTTTTTTCTCTATCATGCACTCTTGATACAAATCTTGGTTTATAACGGAAATAAGTGATAAATCTTTCCATCCTTTCAATTTCTTTTTGTTGATGATGATAAGCTTTTAATTCAGATTCATATTGAATTCTTTTTTGTTCTACAAAATCTTCATAATTACCCTTAAAAGAAAATAAAGAATGATTTTCTATTTCGATAATTTTACTTGCCAAAGCATCGATAAAATAACGATCATGAGAAACAAATAAAAGGGCTTTAGAATAGCTTTTTAAATACATTTCTAACCATTCAATCGTAGCTAAATCTAAGTGATTCGTGGGTTCATCTAATATCAATAAATCAGGTTCAATTAATAATAACTTAATAAAAGCAATCTTTGTTTTTTCTCCACCAGAAAAAGAAGAGATCTTTCTTTTTAAATCCTCTTTAGTAAAACCAAATTTAAAAAGCATCATTTCACTTTTATACGCATAATCATATCCTCCTTTTAAGGAGAATGCTTCTTGCTTTTTGCTATATAAATCAATAAGTTCTAAAGAAGATGGATTCTCATTCATCTTCATAGTTAATGTTTCTAGTTCATTTTCTAAAATCTTTAAAGGAGCAAAGATGGAAGAGATTTCCTCTTCTAGAGTATGATTTAAATCTTCGATTACTTGTTGAGATAAATAACCTACTTTTGTTTTATTACTGATAGCAATGGTACCATTTGTAATTTCTTCTTGACCTAAAATCATCTTTAATAAGGTGGTTTTACCTGTTCCATTATTGCCAATTAAGGCGACACGATCTTTATCATTCATTGCAAAAGAAATATTATTAAAAAGGATTTCCCCAGAAAATTCTTTTGTTAAGTTTTGTAAAGATAATATCTGCATAAATAAAGCCCCTTAACAAGATTATTATAATAAAATTTATTGCTTATTCAACTTAAACAAAATGAACATGATTTAGATATTTTCACTATATCAAATAAAAAAACTTTATCTAATTTATTTACCCATAGAAAAGCCCACGCTTAAATTTAAGAACAACTTAAAAATTAAGCATTTATTGAATATGAAAACAGAAATTTGTATTTTAATTTTAAAAGTATCATTTCCTTATCATCGTTTTAATAAATACATATCTAATTTTAAATATCATAATTTACTAAGTACTTTTATAGAATCAATTTTATTTTACATAGTTAATCATTTAAAATATTAGAAATAA
>CANQTY010000097.1 GCA_947626895.1 uncultured Bacilli bacterium | reverse complement strand
TAAGGGGTAATAAAAATTTTCTTTTCATACTATGTCCTCCCTAAAAATAGTAATTTATCAAGATTCTACCCCCCCCCGTATGTTTTTGTCAAGAAAAACTTGCATTTTCGAAAATTTTTTGATATACAGGCTAATTTTGCTTAAAAAATGCCTAAATTTGCCACTTTTTAATTGTGACCTTCAAAAATTTCCCTATAGCAACACAAAGAAAAAATAATTTCTAATTTTTCCATTAAAAAACTTCAAGGATACAATCCCCCGATTCATTATAAAATCCCCCGAATAAAGAAGATATTCCCCCGAGTTAAGCTAAATTTCCCCGAATTAATAAAAGGTTATTTTAAAAAATCTAAGTTTAAAGACTATTTATCCTATTTATATATATTATTTAGATAAACTTTTTAATCTTCTAAAAAAAGTAGATTTAGAGATATTTAAAGTGGCTAAAGCATCACGCAAAAGAAGCTGATGATTAACCTTTGTGTCAATAGGGTTCTATTTGAATTTTGAGACTAATATAAAACTGTTAAATGAAAATAAATGGGTTAGAAAAGAAAGCGTATTTAATCTTCACGATCCCCAACTACAGAACGAATGATTTCTACAATATCATCTCCATATTTTCTTATTTTTGTATTTGGATACGATGAAAAGCAATTAAATTTATATAATTCTTCAATCGTTCTTGGACGTAAGGAAACTAAAGTTTCAAGTTCTTTATTTGAAAAGATTTTATATGCTCGAATCCCCTTTGCTTTATATATTTCATAACGATAACTTTTTAATTTTTCTTTTAATGTTTCTGTAAGGGAATCACTAGTTTCTTCCTCCTCTAATTGTCCCTTTAAATCATAATTTTGAATTGCTCTTTGCACTAATTCTTCTGTTTTTAATTGATCTTCATCTGTCTCAACATAAATGAAATGAGATAAACAAGAAGCGACTCGTGAATTTAATTCATAAGCAAAATCATCATAGATATTTAAAACGATATTATTAAGATAATTGGAATCTGTTTTCGTAAAATTAGAATATGCCAATTCGGGCGAAGCTTCTCGCATCTGACGGAATACTCTTAAAATATATCGCTCATAAATTAATTCAAATAATTCAAATAAAGGTTTTTGTAAATCTTCAAATTCATACTTGAAGAGACGATGATCAAAAGTCCTTTGAGAAATAACAAAATTTCCTTTTTCTGTTGTAGGTCCATTAGTTTTTAAAAATTCAGTTAAGGTTGTAGAATAAGTAAATTTAAGCATCAACATAAAGGAAGCTATAAAGTAATAAAACCCGTTTCTAGGTAATCCTTTTTTATAGTTATCCGCGAGACGATCTTTTTTAATCGAAGTTAACCATTTTGCATAGTAAGCTTTAAAATAAAGTAAATCACGAATGATTTTAAAATCAAAATTTAAATCTGAGAATACGGCATTATATTTTTTAGGGTCAGAGAAAATTTTTGCCTTACTATTTCTTGCTGTTCCGGGTTTTTGACAGATAGTCGCGTATAAAATTTGTCCTAATTCACTATTTTTTGTCTTTTGCCATGGTAAAGGATAATTTTCTTTTAGATTTACCATTGCATTATCCCCACGCTTAATTTGTACAAAGATATCTAATTCTGCAAGTTTTTCTTTGAGCATTCTTTGCTCATAACGATTAGCGATAATATCTGTTGAATTAATCGGTTTTTGAGTATTTGAGGCTTCCGCGACTTCGCTTACAAAACGAACACTTTCCTCTTGATTATCTTTATATTTATTCTTAATGACTTTACAAGAAATCATAAAGTCTTTATCAAAAGGAATTACTCCTATCATTCTTGTAGTTTGACCACCATTCACAATTGAAAAGTTTGTAAGTTTTAAAGTTGCATCCTCAATTTTATAATCATCACAAACGATGATAATACCATTATTAAAATACCAGAAATATTCTCCTTTATTACGAATCGTATTTTCTAGTCCTGCATCAACTTTTTTATTTGGTACATAAAAACGAAGATTCATCGCAAGTAATCCAGCTTTACCATAACGCATATAATTTTCTCTTAAAGAAGATGCTTTAATATTTACAATGACAGAATTTTCCTCTCCATAGGATAAATAATTATCTTTTCTATCAAGAGTTAATTCTCCATATTCTACACATTTTTTATTCGATGTTAATTGATTAATTTCATCATCTAAATCATCATTTAAGATAATTTCAATGCTGATGTTTTCATCTTGAGAAAAAGAAGAAACATAGCTTTGAAGAGCTACTTTTTCATCAAAATCACTAGCCTCATAATTAGTAATCACACGTATCACTACTTTATTTTTTGTATCCTTATCCCAATATTCTCTTAATAAAGAATCATTGCCTGCGAGAGTATAAACTCCACGTTGATATTGGAAAATCATCCCTTGTGTTTGAGCGATCATAAAGCGCAACTCTTCTTTAGAAAAAGGATTATTTTCATCTACATAATAAGGAAGTAAAACATCGATAATCTTTTCATCAAAACTTTCTTCCTCAAAGAATCCTTGAGCGTAGTTTTGAAATTCCTTTGTATAACGACAATGATCGGATATTTCGTATAGATAATCTTCATCACCATTATAGTAATGATAAAAGCAATATAGATATAATAGTTTCTTTTCGTTATTAGCATTAACTAAATCATTCATTTCATTTTTAGCGTATAAATTCGTAATTTTATTTAACAACTCATCCATTTTGTACCTCACTAACCCTTAAGAAAAATCATTAAGGGT
>CANQTY010000096.1 GCA_947626895.1 uncultured Bacilli bacterium | reverse complement strand
AATATATTTAGCAATCGCATTTTCATCAAGACATTTTTTTACGTCTTCATAAGCTTTATGAATCGCTTCTAAACGCGTAATCTTTTCTTCCATAAGATTTGCTTGTAATTCAAGTTTTTTATATTGAGAAATATTTTCTTGCATCGAACGGATATTAATTTCACTAGGAACATCACAGACATATTCTGTGATAAATTGTTCAATATTGGTAATTGGAGTAAAAGATACGGCCTTTTTAAAAAGGGTAAAATATTTATCTTTAATGTTTCCAAATTGTTCTTTAAGCATCATTTGATATTGAGCATTTGTTTCAAAGAAAGTAAATTCATTGGAAGCGTAATTTTGTCTACAATAATCAAGTAAACCTTTATAATCTAAAGGCACTCCAAGGGCACAAAAATCACAAGCGATAAATTGATCTTTAATTAAGAAGAAATGATGTTGTTCACTTCCATCTTCATAAACATCAAAAACAATTCCTAAAGTAAAATAAGAATCTAAAACATCATCATGAAATTCTAAACAGATATAAGAAGTAAATCGTCCATTTCTTAAATAACGATAAACGCCTTCACCTTCATCACCGATTTCCCCTTTTAAATAACCTTTAATCGTACGTCCAGATTTTTCTGAAGCCGCCTTATTAAAGATTCTTCCTGAAGTATCCCCAAGTAAAACGACTTGCATCGCATCGATTAAAGTCGATTTTCCCGCGGCATTTTCTCCTGTTAAAAAGTTAATTTGATCAAAACGCACATTGATATTCGAAAAATAGTGCCAATTAATTAAACGTAATCGAGTTAATAGTTTCATAAATTAATTCTCCCTTTTAAAATGCATCACTTTCTTGAATCTTATCAAAAATCGCATTGATTTGATCATTATCGATGATATATAAAATCGTCGGTAAGATATAAAATTGTAAATCTCGATCACGATAATCTCCTGAAATTCGAGCGATAATATTATGGTTTTCTAAAAAGCGATAACTAGAGGCTAAACTGGTCGCTGATGGTTTTTTATCTGGAGGTAAAAGCGATTTATCTAACATCAATTGAATTAATGAAGAAGAAGAAAAATATACTTCACTCATCATGGGATTTTGTTCCCTTTGTACTTCATAAGTATAACGTAAAGCATAAATCATTAAAGAAGTCGTTAAATCCATACGAATGCGATTTTCTTGATAAGAATTTTGAATCATGATAATTCCTAAAGAAGAATCCTTATCCACGACCCAACCTGAAAAAGCAAGATAATCCCTTACTAAATCGATATTTTTTTCTAAAAAACTATATTCAAAATTGGGTTTCATCATCTTCGTGGACTTATCAAATGTTTCCCTTAAAATAAAGGATTTTAACATTAAATTATTCACTGAATGAGCAAATTGCTCTTGATCTTTTGAAGTCAATTTTTCAAATTCTTCATCAAACATAATTACATCTCCTTTTTAATATAACGTAAATTCGGCATCTGATAATCCTTTATACTGACGCTTTGATCTTCTTCTTCACTCGGATGTAAGACATCATAAAATGAAGCTTTAGAACTCGCTTTTGCGGAGCCTAAAATTAACATAATATAATCTTCAATATCATGAATTGGAATATCTTTTAAAGCGACTTCATCTAAACCATGAAATTTTTCTTTCATAAATTCCATGATCGCATCTTCACTATAAGCTTCATTAATCGATAATAAAGATTTCATTAATCCTTCCCCATTATCATCGCTAATTTCTTCATCAAGTGCTAAGGGTTCTCCATCATATCGCACATTTCTGCGATATGGTTTAGCAACGGATTCACTATCAAAATAACCTTGTTGATAAAATAAAATCGTATGTTGTAAATCTTTTGTAATATCTTTATACGTTCCTTCTTTTTCTCCAGCAATTGCTTTGGCCGTAGCTAAAAAGATCGTCTCTAATTTTCCACGAATGGATTTATCATTATTATTTAAATAGATAACTTTTTCTGTCGATGCTTTAATATAATCGCTTTGTGTTTTATCAATATCGCCGATTTCATTTGTTAATCGAGCATAAGTATCTTGAATATAATTGATCTTTTTTAAAACATCTTGTTCTGCTTCAATTTCATTTTTTAAATTGTGATTTTCATGAAGAGCTTGTTTGACTAATTTTTCAAAAACAGAACTTGTTAATGACCATCTTTTTAAAATCGAGGTAATTGGTCCTTGATATAAAATAATCGAATCAGAAGTTTTTAAGGGGTGATAGATAGGATCAATTACATCATCTCGACATTCATCAAAATGTTGAACTAAAACTTCATTCGGAGAAAATATTCCCGAAAGTTGACGATGGAAAACACGGATAGAATGATCTAGTTTTGCCACTTCAATTTCTAAAGATTTGGTATTATTATAGGCACTTTCTAGAGTTTTATACATATATTCATCTTGTTCTTCATCCTCTAGTTTTAAATCACTATAGGTAGAATGTACATAAGAGACATATTTTTTATCAGATGTAGCAATAAATTCATAAAGAATCGATAGCATAGAAATCGAATAAGTAGGAAGTAATAAATATTCACAACCTAAACGGACATCTTGTTCAATTAAGACCCAACCTGTTTCGATTAATCTACGTAAGACAAAATTCGCCTTTGCTTGTAAGGAAGGTTCATAAATTAAAGAAGTTTCATTTTCGATATCTTCAGAAGAAAAATCAAATAGAGCAACTTCTTTTTCTCCCCTAGATTTCAGCATATCTAGATAATCACTTTTACGAATTTTATTACGATATATACTCAATGCTTCATATAGACATAATAGAGCAATTCCATAGATATTTTTATTTTTACTAGATAGGATTGAAAAGAAATTATCAGGGATTTTTTCAAATAAATTCATCTTCTTCACCTCTAAAAATATTCTAGCAAAATAAGCAAAAAAATTATAGACTTTTTTTAGAATTTTTAAAACTCTTTTATCCCCTTATAAGGGATAAAA
>CANQTY010000095.1 GCA_947626895.1 uncultured Bacilli bacterium | reverse complement strand
TAAATTAATTATTTGTTTACTTACATCTTTAACTGTTTGCAATTCAAATTTCAATTGTAATCTTGCTGAGAATGGCAATAATCTTATTGTAAATGATAATGAAAATCGTGAAGTCACTGATAATAAGGTTCATCCAACGAAAAAATTATCAAATAAAAGCGAAATTAAAGCAGATAATGATTTAATTGAAAAGGGATCAAAGCCTAGTTTTGACAATTCTTTAATTGATGATTCATCATATGAAATTATTGAAGAGTCAACTGAAAAAAATATTCCAACTGATGTTGAATATCCCATTACGCCTTTAAGTAACGATGATATTAAAGATGAATATGAATATAATGATACGATAGAAACCGCAAAAGTAATATCACCTAATTATACTGGTTCAGTAAAACCTCAAGATTATACAGTTTCAATCAATGCTACAATTCATCAAAATGAAGAGTGGTTTGGATTACAAAAAACCGTTGATAAAGATTATTATCGATTCGATATCTATGGAAAAGCTAATGTTAATGTTTTTTTGTATGATATTCCTGAAAATTGCGATTATGATTTAATTCTTTATAAGCATAATAATGTCGCATATTCAAAACCTGATTCAATCACAAAAATTGATTCTTCACCAAATGAATCTAATCTAAATGAGGAAATGAATAATTTTCTTTATCCAGGTGTTTACTATATTTATGTATTTGCTTATGAGGATAAAACATTTAATGCTAATGAAAAATACTGTCTTAGTTTAAAAGTTGATTATCAATCTGAAGATATGTCTATATCTGATTTACGATATAATAAAGATGTCGGTGCGGCATTATGGGTTTCCGATTATGATCCATTTGACATTAAACCATTTACTTTGTCAAACAAAGAAGAAATTGGCATGTATCAAGTGACACTAGTGGGAGTTCAAAATTCTTTTGCAAATCCAATTTTTAATTATATTAGCAGATTCGAAAAAATACTTCATGCGTCTCTTTATATATGGAATTTTGAATTAAGAAGCCAATTATATCTTATAGTTAAGAAATCTATTTCCTTAATTCAAAATGAGCTAAATAGTAATGCAAAAATAAGAGCAGAATTTAAATTTGTTGAAGAATTTATAAATGATGAATCTGTTGTTACTTCCATTATTTTAACATTTACTGATACTGCATATGGTGTAGCTAGTATAGTTATTCAATTAGTTAATGCGCTATTACCAACAGTTGCAAGATGCATTACTGAAACAATCATGCCTGAAAGTAAAATTGAAACAGCCTCAAACTATTTAAATTATTTGCAAGTATTAGCAGCTGCATTAGAGTGTAATTCTTCTACTAATAGTCAAGAAATCATTAAAATTGATTCTTATTATAATATTGATTCCGAATGGGCTATTCCTGCTCAACTAAAATTATATTATTTAAATTTTTCACCAGTTATGCAAGATAATTATCTATATGATGATGACAAAATAACCGCTTTTACTAATGATTCTTATTTTTCTGGTACAATTTATCCTTTAAAAACAGATGATGATATAAAAAATGCAAGAGAAAAAAATGCTAATAAATTCGATGATGTTAATACTGGAGGAGATACAGAAATATTTTTAGATAATGCAATTCCAGGTCAAATTGGAGGTGGAAATTATTATTGGTATCATTTTATAGCTCCAGAAACAGCAACATATGAATTTTATACTAATTCTTCCATTGATACAGTAGGAGAATTATATCCGAAAATTGTTTTAGGAACATCAACTCAAGAAAGAATCGCCTATAATGATGATTCAGGCGATAGTTTAAATTTTTCTATTGAATATAATATGGCTAAAGGAAGAAAAATATATTTGAAAGTTCGGGGATTTAGCTTAAAAACAAATGGAATATATTCATTATCTGTCAGAAAGAGTGCTGATCTTAATGAATATCAAGAATTAATAAAAGGTGAAGATTTAAACTTTGAAAATGAATATGTTGATGCTCAATATAAAGAGGGTTTTGTTCTTGATGATGGCTTTACTTTTACAACTCAAAGACTAAGATGTGGATATATTAATAAACAATATCTTGCTTTATCAGCAAAATGTAAAAATGCTGGAACCGCTTATCTACAAATGGATTTTTTACAAGATATATATGGATTTGATTTTAGCTTAGCTATATGGAGTGAAGAAGAATATTTGAATAGTAATTCTACAATTGTCTTAGAGACCAATAATGGTGATGGTTATCAAGTATTTTATACTTTTAACATTGCAGAAATGTCTAAAAATAAAGATGTTTTAGATTCTTATAGTTTTATTTTTCCAGAGGTAACCTATGGAATTCGAATTAAAGTAGTTACTAATCAAGTAAATTATGAAAAAAATAAGGGGAGGGTTGTTATAGGTGATATGGTTGTGCATCATCTATAATTATTTGTTAAAATGAAATTTAAAGATACATTAGATTATGAAATGAGAATGCGAGAATTTAGACTTTTATTTATTACATGTATGGTTGTATTCATTGGAGTATTTATTATTTCCATTGTTGCATTTTATGATTTTTTCTCAATTGATTTTGAAATAGGTTTAAAATCTGTGTTAGGTCTAAATTTTTGCTCATTTTTCGCTTTGGGATTCCACTTTTTCTATTCAATTTATTTACTTATAAGTCTTATGATTGATAAAAAACATTTTAATGAAGCATATATTTTTGAAACACATATTGATGAATATTGTAATCATTGGGGTTTAAGCTCTAAATATCGCATTAAATTTAAATATAAAGATGAAGATAAATCACTTATGACCTTTTGGTTTTATGATGATTTTGAATTAGAAAACTCGATAGTTGAGGTAGGCTATATAGAATCTTTAGATAAAATCATTATTATGCGAAAAATTAGTTGAAGTGGAGAAAAAATGGAAATAGAAGAATATAAAAAATCACTTCAATATAAATATGATATTCGTGAGTTTAGATGTCTTTTTTGGTATTCAATCTGTATGCTTATTTTTTGG
>CANQTY010000094.1 GCA_947626895.1 uncultured Bacilli bacterium | reverse complement strand
TCTTTTAGTCTTATAAATTCGCTTTATTTAGGTGATTTTATAATTATTAAAATGAACCTGTTCTTTAAGAAATTTTTATATGAATACAATATAGACTATGTTTATTATCTAGAGACTTTCATTTCGCAAAAATGCGTATAACCGCAAAAAAAGGAAACGGAAATAACTATAAATAATTTTATTTAGAATTTTTTGAATTAAAAATTTATAAAATTCTCATAAATTACCTAAATAAGGAATAATTTGTAAATATCTATAGCATATTATTATTACATTTGCTTGCGCAATATATTGATTATTACATAGGATTTATGTTATACTCATTTCGTAAAAATGCGTATAACCGCAAAAAAAGGAAATGAGAAAATATGGTGGAAATTAAAAGAGATATATATCTAAATAAATTAATCAATAAAAAAGGAAATGGAATGGTGAAAATCATCACTGGAGTAAGAAGATCAGGAAAAAGCTATTTACTTTTTAAACTTTTTCAAGATCATTTATTATCGCTAGGTATAGATAAAAATCATATCATCGCTCTTTCTCTAGAGGACGATGAAAATGAAGAATATCGAAATCCTTTGAATTTATCTAAATATTTAAAATCAAAAATTATGGATGATAATCTATATTATATTCTTTTAGATGAAGCACAATTAGCTATCACTAAAGAAGAATATAAAAATAAAGATATCATTAAATTATATGAAATTTTAAATAGTTTACTAAAACGAAGAAATGTAGATATCTATATCACAGGTAGTAATTCTAAATTCTTATCTTCAGATATCTTAACAGAGTTTTCAGATCGTGGAGATGAAATTAGAATTCATCCCTTATCCTTTAAAGAATTTATGTCTATTTATAAGGGAAATAGTTATGATGGGTATAAAGAATATTCTTTATATGGAGGATTACCCTTTGTTTTAAGTATTCATGAAGATGAAGAAAAAATTAAATATCTCAATAATCTTTTTCAAAACACCTATATTAAAGATATTATTGAAAGATACGACTTAAAAGGAGATATCATTATGGATACTTTAATTGATATCCTTGCATCAGATATCTCTTCACTTACAAATCCTACAAAACTTGCAAATAGTTTTGCTTCTCATTTGATAAGGACAAATAGCAAAATAATTTCTACTTATATAGATTATCTTTTAGATGCTTTTATTATATCTAAGGCAAAAAGATATGATATCAAAGGAAAGAACTATATTGGTTCCCCTTTTAAATACTACTTTGAAGATATTGGCTTAAGAAATGCACGTTTAAATTTTAGACAAATAGAACCAACACATGCCATGGAAAATATTCTTTATAATGAATTAATCATAAGAGGTTTTAATGTCGATATTGGTGTAGTACCTAAATATATAAAAAATCAAGATGGACAAAATATACTTACGAATCTAGAAGTAGACTTTGTTTGTAATAAAGGAAGTCAAAGATACTATATCCAATCTTCTTATTCCTTACCTGATATGAATAAGATGAAACAAGAATGTGCTTCTTTAGATAGAATTAATGATTCTTTTAAAAAGATTATTGTTGTTCAAGATAATGTTTCTCCTTGGCATAATGAAAAGGGATACCTTATTATCAACATTCTAGATTTCTTATTAAACCCAAATTGTTTAGAATTATAATAAATATTTACTATAAATTGAGTTTTAACTTTGGAAGTATAAGATAGATAATAACGTATTATAATTATTTCATATTTCCCTATATCTAGGGGTTTTTAAAAGATAATATTTAAATAATTTAATAAGTCAATTTCAGGGTTTTTGTAGTATTATTTTAAATTGTGACAACGCGCTACAAAATTCAAACATCAAAAGAAATAATATAGATGTATACAATTATTTTCTTTTAAAAAAGGGAGAGAGTTTAACAGCCTTTTTATTTAATTGATACTTAAAGAATTTCTTAAATTAAATTGTCGCGACGCTGTTACGACTTTTTTAAATTCCCTATATTTAGGTATTTTCTAATTGTCGCGTCGGTGGCAAGACTTTTCTAAACTCTCTATTTTTAGATGATTTATAGATTGTGACAACGGTGTTGTCACAATCTTTATAGTTCTTATTCATCATCTTTATTGTCTAGTAAGTTCATACATTCCTTTAGCTTACTTTTCAATAGCTTTTTATCGATGAGATTTAGCTCATATTTAGAAACCATCGTCGGGGATAAAGATCTATTTAAAGCAATCTCTACAATCTCATCATCTTTACTAGCACAAAGAATAACTCCTACACTTGGATTTTCATTTGGCTTTTTGATGGTTCGATCAAGTGCTTCAAGATAAAAATTCATCTTACCAACATATTCAGGTTTAAACTCACCTGTTTTAAGTTCAAAAACAACTAGACATGATAACCCTCGATGATAGAAAAGTAAATCAATGAAATAATCATGTAATCCAACTTGAATTCGATACTCTTCGCCGATGAAAGTTAAATCACTACTGATTTCAGTGATAAATTTTCTTAGATTATGAACAATGGATTTTCTTAAATCTTTTTCATCATAAACTCGAGGGAGATTTAAAAACTCTAGAACATATGTATCTAGTAATTGGTTAGAGAAATGTCCATCCGCGTTTTCTAATGCTGGAACTTTATTCTGTCTAGAAAGCATGAAGCGTTCATAATAAGAGCTTTGAATTTGCCTAGCAAGTGTACGCGCACTATATTGCTCTTTTGCACAAAGCTCTAAATAGAAATATCTCTCTTCTTTAGACTTGCAACTAGACATGATTTTAAGATGATTCGACCAACTCACTTTGATAATAATATCTTTCATCTTTTCATCATTAAAATACATCTCATAGAATTGCCGCATTCGATAAAGATTTCGCTTTGTAAATCCTTTAAACTCAGGGTGAGTTTGCTTAAAATACTCCGCTAAACCATCAACATAAGCATCTCCATAAGAAGCATTCTGGGTGTTTTCGTAGATATACTTACCTACGCTATAGTAAGTTTTAATGAGAATCTCATTTACTTTGTAGACTGCCTTTTCTCTTGCTTTAGAGACAAGATCTACAATT
>CANQTY010000093.1 GCA_947626895.1 uncultured Bacilli bacterium | reverse complement strand
TGGACATCTTTATTATAGTACGATTAACTTTATAATTCTATTTTTTTCATATCACGTTTGCAAATTATGATTTATTTCTTTTTTTATGAGACTAGTTTATCTCATGAAATCTATGGTTTTTGTTTTATTTTCTGCATGAAATCACTATAATAATTTTGAAAGAGGACGAAAATGAAAGAATTTTTTAAAAAAGCTTTTCTTAAGTGTAAAGAATTTGATCAAAAAAGAACTATTCCAAAGTTTTCTTTGATGGTTTCTTTAGTTTTGTTTTTATTAGATGTTATAGGCATGCAAATTCTTGCAATCATAATTTCAATGCTTTTTGGGGAATCTCTTATCACTAGTGTAGGTGAAGTAAATGCAGATGCCATCTTTTTATTTATCATCTATCTAGTTACATTTGCTATTGAGGTCATCGTTTTTGTTACAAATAAACCCATTTTAGAATGGTTTAAGTCATTATTAAAAAAGAAAGAGACCTTTATCGAGGGAGTCAATATTGCTATTTTCATGTTCTGTGCATCTATTTTATATAACATGATAGCAATGTTAATTGCACCCCATACCTCGAATAATAACCAAGCAGGATTAGAAACTAGTTTTGCTGCTCAACCCTTTTTAGTCTCTTTATGTGTTGTCATTTTAGCTCCTGTTTGTGAAGAACTTGCCTTTCGATTTGGTCTATTTGGAAGTTTAGCTAGAAAATCAAATATTTTAGCTTATGTATTAACCACATTTGCCTTTGCTTTTATGCATTTTGATTTTACCGCGCAAGGAGATGCTTTAATTAACGAATTCATCAATATTCCTAGCTATATCATCGGTGCAGTATGTCTATGTTATGCTTATCAAAGAAAAGGGAATATTGTTACCTCCATTACCACGCATGCAGTATATAATGGCATGGAATGTGCATTGATGTTAATCACGTTATTTTTACCTGCATCAGCTTAATTAAAAATGAAGTTTTTAAGACGTTTAGATAGTTTTCATTTAAAAATCATAGGCATGCTCACCATGGTGATAGATCATCTTGGTGTTTATTTTTTTCCTAATTACCATTGGTTAAGAGTGATTGGAAGAATTTCTTTTCCCTTATTTGCCTTTATTACCGCGGAAAGCATGGTACATACAAGAAATAAAATTCGTTATATTTTAGTCTTATCAGGCATGGATATCGTCTTTTCTTTAACGGCATATTTAGTTACAAAACAATATGAGCCCAATGTCTTTTCTTGTTTAGCTTTATCTTCCCTTACAATCTATTTTTTAGACCAGCAAAAGAGTTATTTAAAACCCTTTGCGATTTTACCGATTATTTATACATTTTTTGCTACTTTTGCTTTTACTCCCTTTAAAGTGGAATATGGAATCTATGGTGTTTTATTATGTGTAGGATTTCATCTAGTTTATATGGCAATTTCGTGCTTATTTAAAAGTAATAATCTTGAAAAAAATTCAGAATTGTTTCTTGAAAATATTTCCTTATTTAGTGCATTATTCTTAATTACTTATACTTTAATTATGTATTTTGCTTCGCCCTTATTAATAGAGTATTTTCCAAATAACAATATGAACTATTATTCTCAAGGCGCTGCTCTACTTGCCTTTCCTTTTATTTTATTTTATACAGGAAAAAGAGGCTATTCTTCTATGCCCTTTAGAATTGGCTGTTATTTATTCTACCCCTTACACATTGTACTTTTCTATTTGATATCCACCTTGATTTAATTTTATTTGTTTAAAAATCAAGATAGGATATACTAATAAGTAGTTTGAAAGGAGCTTGTTATGATTCATATTGAAAATAAAGAACAATTTGCTAACGAAATTAAAGAAGGAAAAGTCGTCGTTGATTTTTTTGCTACATGGTGTGCCCCTTGTAGAATGTTAAGTCCCGTTTTAGAGGAACTCGAACAAGAAAAAGATATCAAAGTTTTAAAAGTAAACGTCGATGAACAATTTGATTTAGCCGCGGATTTCCACGTATCTTCAATTCCTTTATTAGTGTTTTATAAGGATGGAAAACAATGTGGAAACCATTTAGGTTATATTCCTAAAGAAGATCTAGAAGAAATTTTAGAAAAAACTTTCTAGTTTTTCTTAGCTAAATACCTTTGATATTCTAATAGACATAAAATCATTAAGCTTTGTCCATAAGCCATCGGTTTTCTTAAGATGCTAAAATAGGCATCTTTTGTTTTGCATATTCCTGTACCACAGGAAACATTTAAAACGTTACCATTTTCATCAATTTGAGATAATAATGCTTTCATGGATTCTTCAATAAAAGAAGCATCAATATCCTCAATAAATCCTTCGTTCATGGCTAAAAGAATACCTCCAAGAATTCCAGAAGAACCGCTAGTTTCTAAATAAGAAGTAGGTTCATCAATTAAGGTATGCCATAAACCATGATCACAAGACGAAATTAAACTTTTAATTTGTCTTTTTAATATCGATAAATAAGATGTTTTACTCTTTTCTTCTAATCTACTATGACATTTTAAAAATAAGGGTAGCCCTAAAGTAAACCACGCATTCCCTCTTGCCCAAAACGCACCTGAAAAATGGTCTTTTTGAATAAAAGAATATCCATGATACATCAAGTTCTTTTCTTCATCAAAAAGATATTTTAAATGTAAATCCATTTGATGTTTTGCTTCATTAAGTGCTTCTTCATCACCATAAAGTGAACCATATTTTGCTAAAAATAAACAAGACATAAAGATGGTATCCACCCAAAGTTGTTCAACATGTCTTCCTACTTCATTTGCGTTTACTTTTCCTGACGTAACATGTTCAAATCCACCTTCACTAGTTCGAGGTAATAAATATAATAAAAAGTCGCGATAATCTTTCATTAACTTTTCATAAGTAGGATTTTTTAAGATAGGATTTATTTGTACTAATGTAAATAAAGGAATTGTCGTATTGATATTTTTACTAGGTAATCCTTCTTTAATTCTTTCTTGATACCAATGATCTAAATAAGCTAAATATTCCCCATTTTTGCTATCTTGATACATCAAATAAATCGCATATAAACCTATTCCTTGAGGCCAATCAAAATAATTCATACCAAAATCTCTTTTAAAGATTCC
>CANQTY010000092.1 GCA_947626895.1 uncultured Bacilli bacterium | reverse complement strand
ATAAAAAAAGAGCATTTAGCCCTCTTTTATGCTTTTTGTTAAATTATATTTCATGTGTTCCTGCGGAGTACGGGAAATTCTAATTTTATAAGTGTAATATTGAAATAGTCTTGTTATATCTTCGCTTATTTTTTCTAAAAAACAGAGCTAAAAATATTTGACAACATAATTTTGTAGTATTATATTATCTATGTAAGTAAAAAATAGTTTCTATTTTTTGTAAGGCTCCCAATTGCTTTGGAGCCTATTTTTTTATGTTCTTTTAAATGCTCATTTTATAAGCGCAATATGGAAATAGTCTTTTAACATCTTCATTTAATTTTGCTTAAAAACAGAGTCGAAAAAAATTGACAACAAAATTTTGTAGTATTATATTATCTATGTAAGTAAAAAATAGTTTCTATTTTTTGTAAGGCTCCCAATTGCTTTGGAGCCTATTTTTTTATGTTCTTTTAAATGCTCATTTTATAAGCGCAATATGGAAATAGTCTTTTAACATCTTCATTTAATTTTGCTTAAAAATAGAGTCGAAAAAAATTGACAACAAAATTTTTTAGTATTAGATTGTTTATAGTGTAAAAAATAGTTTCTATTTTTTGTAAGGCTCCCAATGGTTTAGGAGCCTATTTTTTTATTCTTTTAAATACTAATTTATAAAAATGATATGTAAAAGTGTCTAGATATTTTATCATTAAGGAATAATAAAAAGAGATGCTAATTTTATCTTTTTAGTAAATCAACATCCCCTTTTATTTATTACTTATTTTATCTATAGATAATGCGTTTAATTGTTCCTCCTGTGATGATAACTAATTTTGCAGCGTCATTATCATAGGAATTTACAATAACATCGATCTTTTTAGATAACCCCTCACGAGTCTTCAGATGAATCACTTCTTCTTGCAAAGTCAATTGATTTACTTTATGTAAACTTTCAAAAGAAATTTCATGATCGACATATTTTAAAGCTGTATCTATATAGACATTATGTACTTCTTCATTTTCTGGTTTATCTTTATAAACGATAGGAATATAATTTAAGATTTCATCTGGTAAACGTGAAGCGTCTTTTAAAGAGGCATTTTCTTTATATAAATCTTTTAATCCCATTCTTTCAAGAAGAGCAAGTCCATCGATATTTAAGTCTTTTCTATAATCGACTTCTTCATATCTTTTCTTTTTATCAATTCCTTTTTGAGTCATAAGAATATCCACTAATTCTTTAGCTCTTTTTAAATTCAATTTATTTTTAATTTTCATACCAAAGGGAACTTCTTTAAAAAGATTGATCTCTCCATAATCTTTTTGATGATATTTACTTTCATCATAATCCTTGGGATTTAAAGCAAAATGAACTCTTAAAGTCTTCCCTTTGACAACAAATTTTATAAGCAAACCATTTTTACGGAAGGTTTCACATCTTTTTGTCATTCTTTCATTTACTTTATAAGATAAGATATCGTTTTTAAGTTCATTATAATAAGCTTTTTGATCTTCATCTAAGAAGACTAACTTATTTTGCATACTACGTGAAATGACTTTAAAAGAAGAATCATCTTGAATTTCTTCTTTGATTATTTCTTTTTGATTTGTTACTTCTTGAGAATTTTCTATTTGGGTATTTATTTCTTCTTTATCTTTTTCTTCTATATTACCATTTCCATTTTCATCCAGTTTTACTTTGATTTTAATTTCCATTTCATCATCTTTTATTTCTTCTTGTTCTTCATAATCTACACGGAAGATTCTAAAAATCGATAACCCAATAGAAAGGGCTAAAGGAATAAAGATGAAGATACCCTTTATGGTCGTCATAGGGGAATAAATAAAGACCATTGATGAACCAAATAGTGCAAAAGTAATAGCAAGTATAGCAATATCAAATAAATTTACTTTCTTACTTAAAAAGCCTTTTTTAATTAAGCCAATTAAGGCGATAACAAAGATAATAACGATTAAAGTAACAAATAAGAAGAAAGGCATTCTTAAAGGAAAATCCATACTAAAATCAAAGACTTCTTTCATAAAGTTTCCATGAATATACTTTCTTTCATAAAAGATATAATTCACTAAAACGGCAATACTTCCCCCAAGAAAAAGAGGAATACTACGATGATAATGCTTAAATAAAGAACCATAATAATTCATCGCAGATTTTTCTTTATAAGCAACACTTGTATGTAAAGAAACAAAAGAAGCACGTATTTCTCTAGTTAAAATTAAAAGGGCTAAACTACTTCCCCATAAAAGAAGAAGAAGGTGATGGCTTAAATAATATCCTCCTTCAAAATGAGTACCCTCTTTTACTTCATACCAAGCAAAACGGAAGACACCTAAAAAGAAAATTAAACCTGTTAAAAATAAAAGAACGGCATCTAAATAATTCACTTTTGTCTTTTTCTTTTGAATTAAAGTGTAAATCATTACACCAAAAATAAAAGCAAATAAGATACCAAATAAATAATAGATAATCCCTTGATCTAATAAGGATTTTACTTCGATGAAATACACGGCAATATAAGCTAAAACAAAGGCTAATATCATGATAAAAGCAAAATCATATTTTCTTGTAACAAAGCTATAATAATCTCTACTGGAACCTTTACTTTCCTCACTTACATAAAGATTTCTTTGGATTAATAAGATGATAGATAATAATAAGGAAAGTGCATAAATCACTACATAAGAAACATTACTTAGGCCAATAAATAAACCCACGCCAAAGCAAGAACCCACAAGTAAGCTAATTAAAAGAGAATCCAAGCGATTGATCTTTTTATTTTTCATATGCTTAAATAAAACCGCATAAAGAAAAATAACTATAAAAAGGACAAAACTATAGTAAATAGGTTTAGCAAATTCTAACCTTCCTACAAAATACGTATCGAATACCTGATAACGTTCCATTAAGAAAGTCATAAAGGCAAAACATAAACCTAAAAGACTATAAAAGAAGAGATCTTTCTTTTTGTAAATCTCTTTAAAATAAGAACATTTTGTATCCATATTCATTATCTCCTTCACTTACTAATCTTAGTACTTTAATTTTTAAATTCAATGGATTTTTTTGCATTTATTTACATTTTTTTGTTAGAAATAGAAAGAAAAAATCACGCAATTTTCTTAATGCTTTTTATCCATCAAATAAAGAT
>CANQTY010000091.1 GCA_947626895.1 uncultured Bacilli bacterium | reverse complement strand
GTTCCGACTTTAGAACTTGCTAGTCAATGTCTTTCTTTTTTAAAAAAGCTAGAAAAAGATTATCCTTATTTTACTAGCTTTGCTTTTTCATCCTCGACTGATTCAAATAGCGATATAGGGCATATGAAAAACGCTAGTAAACCGATGATTATTATTTCTACACCAGGAAAAGCAAAAGAAATATTCCTTAAAAAGAAGTTTATGTCCTTTACTAGAATTTCAACTTTAGTGTTAGATGAAGCCGATATGTTACTTGAAAAGACATATAGTGAAACCGTTTTAGAATTATATCAAAAGCTTCATCCTCGTCAAATATTGATCTATACGGCGACGATGAAAGAACATGAAATATCTTCGATTAAATCATCTTTAAAGATTTCTAAAGTGATTGAGACCAAAAATATTTTATCTTCATCGACCATTGTTCATCAATTAGTAAACATTCGTCATTTAACGAAAGAAGAAGCCTTAGTTAAATACTTAAATTTTGTTCATCCTTACTTTGCTTTAGTCTTTTGTTCATCTAAAAAAGAGATTGAAAGTGTTAATGAATATTTAAATAATGAAGGAATTCCAACTCTTTTAATTACAGGACAAATTGATGCAAGAAGAAGAAATATGATTTTAAAAAGAATTGCTTTAGAAGAACATCCTCTTATTTTAGCTAGTGATGTTGCCTCTAGGGGGATAGATTTTCTTGATGTAAGCCATGTTATTTCCTTAGATTTACCAAAAGATTTGGATTATTATTATCATCGTGCAGGAAGAACAGGAAGAAATGGAAAGAAAGGCATCAGTGTTATTTTCATCCGTAATGAAGATGAGCGTATTAAAAAATTAGCAAAAAAGATTACCTTTGTTCCTTATGTTTTAAAAAACGATTCCTTAAATATTATTAAAGTTCATGTTAAACCCCAAGCAAAAAAGAATGAAAATCTTCATAAAGAAATTATTTCTAGATTACGTAAGATCAAATCTAAATCCATCCCAGGAAGAAAAAAGCGTCGTGAAGTAGCGATAATTAAAGCAAAAAAAGCTCATAAAAAGAAGATTATTAGAGAAAATATCAAAGCTAAAAAATCAAAGAAGTAAAAGTTTATTTAATAAAAGTTCAATCTTTTGATAAGTAGTTAGTGATACTTCATTTTGAATTTCATTTAATAAATAAGGAATATGAGACATATCTAATTCATCGATATGTCTTTTTAAAAAGGATAAAATAATTGTCGCCTCATTTTTATCTAGATTCACTCCATAATTAAAGGCTAGTTTTATTCCTTTTTCAGGAGTTAAAGATTCTAGCCCTTTTTTTAACATGTTTTTATTCATCATATTCGTCCCTAATTTAATATATGTTAGAGACTTATTGATTTGTCATTTTTTTAATTTCTTCCATTAAGATATCATAAGCTTCATTTTCTTTGATGGTTTTTATAATTTTTCCTTTTTTAAATAAAACAAATCGAGTTTGACCGCCTGCTAGACCAATATCAGCATGACTTGCTTCTCCTGGACCATTTACAACACATCCCATGATAGCAACCGTAAGAGGATAATGAATTTTTTCTAATTCAGGAGCAATTTTATTAACTAATTTTTCTAAATCTACTTTTGTTCTTCCACAGGTTGGACAAGAAATTAATGTAGGCATATTAAAATATAAACCAACATCTTGTAATAAATGTTTTGCCGTGAATATTTCATCTTTAGGATCACTAGTTAAAGAAATACGGATAGTATCACCAATTCCTTCAAGTAACAAAGGAGATAATCCTACACTAGAACGAATCATACCGATATCTTTAGAGCCTGCTTCAGTAATGCCTAAATGTAAAGGATAGGGAAATAGTGAAGATGCTAAACGATATGCTTCAATACATAATAATGGCGAGGATGATTTTAAAGATAAAACTAAATCATGAAAATCTTGCTTTTCAAAAGGAAGAAGATATTTACTTAATAATTCTATCATCCCTTGAGAGGTTACTTTTTGATCATAATGATCAAGTGTATTTTGATCTAAAGAGCCTGAATTCACGCCAATTCTAATTGCTACATGATGATTTTTTGCTTCTTTAATAATATTATTTAATGAATCAAGAGAAATATTTCCTGGATTAATACGAATTTTATTTGCACCATTTTGTATTGCTAAAATAGCTAAATTTGGGTCAAAATGAATATCTGCGACCAAAGGAATAGAGATTCTTTTTTTAATTTCATATAAAGATAGAGCATCTTCATTATCTAAAATAGAAACACGAATTAATTCACAACCTAGACTCGTTAAATCATTAATTTGTTTGCTTACTTCGTTAACGTTTGAAGTCTTGATATTTGCCATTGATTGAATCACCACTTTATTTTGATGACCAATTGTTATATTTCCTACTTTGACACTAAGAGTTTCTGTTCTTTTCATTTTTATCACCTTTTAAAGTATAATTCATTTATAAAATAGATAAAAGAAAAATAAAAGAAGAAAAAACTAGGAAAATTATAAAATGAGAAATTCATTTAATGCATTCTGTTAAATTTCACTTTTTTTCATCGAAACCTTTTTCTTTTCCTTTGTTTATGCTAAGATACTTTCGATTACGGAGGTGCGAATATATGGCTCGTGATGATATCATTCTAAAATGTACAGTATGTGGTATGGAAAATTACACAACAACAAAAAATAAGAAAAAACATCCTGAAAAAATGGAAATTTCTAAATTTTGTCCTAAATGTAATAAAATGACGGTTCATAAGGAGAAAAAATAAGGGCATAAAGCTCTTTTTTTCTAATTTATGGTACATACATTTTATGAAAGTTTTGGACTAAGAGCAAATACCTATCTAGTTCAAGAGGATGTCAATATCTTAATTGATATAGGAATCATTTCTAAAAGATTACTAACATTATTAGAAAATCAATCTTTAGATGCTATTTTTCTCACCCATGGTCATTTTGATCATATTTTTGACTATGATAAATTGTTTAAATTTTACCCTAATGTTCCTATTTATTCCTTTGAAGAGCAAGAATTTGTAGAAAATCCAAAATCAAATGGATCGATATCTTTATTAGATGAAGCAATTTCTTTTCCATTTTCAAATTTTCACCATTTAAAAGAAGGGGAAGTAAAAATTTCTTCTTTAATTATCGATTGTTTCCTTTTAAAAGGCCATACTCCAGGTGGAGGTGCTTTTTATTTACCA
>CANQTY010000090.1 GCA_947626895.1 uncultured Bacilli bacterium | reverse complement strand
GAATATTATTTAAAAGCTTTAGAAAAAGGGTATGAAATTGCTCAACTTGATGCAAAAAGATTAAAAAAGAGATTAAAAATTAAATTTAAAGACAAATTTTAGATAAATTCATCACTTCTTTTTGTTTCATGAAGAAAATCATGTACAATAAGAATAACAAATTAAAGGAGTTATATTTATATGAATTATGATGATGAAATTATTAAAGTAAATACCCCTCAAGAATTCTATGAAAAGATTAAAGAAGGGTATATGTTTAACAATGTTATAATCGATGAAAAGAAAGAAAATGAACTATATAAATATATCCTTGATCAAGAAGAAAGCGTTTATAAACAATATTCTTTAGGTGGATGTTATTATTATGGTATGGGTGTTCCTAATGACTATAAAAAAGCTGTTGATTATTTTTCTCTTGCTGGTGAACAAAATTATATTCCTGCTATATCCATCTTAGCGTATTGCTATAGTGAAGGATATGGGGTTACAAAAGATAATAATAAATCATTAGAATGGTATTTAAAAGCCGCACATCTTGGAGATGCATTTGCTCAATCAAATGTAGGATCTTTGTATTTATATGATGAAAATTATGATAAAGCATTCTATTGGCTTAATAAAGCGATGGAACAAGATTATAAAGAAGCTCCTTTGTTTTTAGGTCGCATGTATGAATACGGTTTAGGTATCAATAAAGATGAACAAAAAGCATTTAACTTATATAATCTTGCAGTGGAAAAAGGTTATGTTGGTGCTTTAAATTCTTTAGCGCATTGTTATGATGAAGGAATCGGAACTAAAGTAGATAAAAAAATGGCAATCATTTTATATAAAAAAGCGGCAAATCATGGAGATACTTTAGCTTTAACTAGGTTAGGTATTTATTATTCTGTTGGGGAAAATGTGCCAAAAGATATCAAGCAGGGATTTTATTGCTTTGAAATGGCTGCTAGACTTGGTTTTTCTGACGCTCAAAACGTTGTGGGTAATGCTTATAAATGTGGATATGGGGTTAAAAAAAATAGTCAAAAAGCCTTTAAATGGTATATGAAAGCAGCCTTACAAGGCCATGTCGAAGCAATGGCCAATCTAGGATATTGTTATGATCATGGTTTTGGAACGAAAAAAGATTATTCTAAAGCGATTTATTGGTATACAAAGGCAGCAGAAAAAGATTTCGCGGAGGCTCAATTTAATCTTGGCGCGCTTTATTTTGCTCAAGATGATTTCTCTTTAAATATTGAAAAAGTAATCTATTGGCTAGATAAAGCAGGTAAACAAAATCATCCCCTAGCTTTATATTTATTAGGTTATATATATGGACATGGTAAAGGGGTAGATAAAGATGAAAAAAAGGCTTTTGAATTTTATCAAAAATCTGCAGATACAGGATTAGAGGCCGCGATTGATAAAGTTAAGGAATATAAAAAGAAGGAAAATTTATAAAAATAAGCCTAATTTTTAAATAAATTCATCACTCCTTTTGTTTCATGAAGAAAATCATGTACAATATAGATATCAAGTAAAGGAGATATGAATATATGTACAATTATAGAGATAAAATTAAAGTAAACTCACCAGAAGAAGTCTATCAAAAAGTAAAAGAGGGTTATTATTTTTTAAATATTTCTATTGATAAAAGTAAAGAAGAAGAATTAGTAAACTATTTAAATAGTAAAGCAAGTAATGATGTTATTGCCTTACATTGTTTGGCTTATTGTTATACTTATGAAATAGGAATTCATAAAGACTATGATAAAGCATTTGAATTATTTGAAAAAGCAGCAAAACTTGGTTTTGTCCCTGCTCAAAATGCTTTAGGATATTGCTATAGTTATGGTCAAGGAGTGAAACAAGATTATGATAAAGCTTTTAAACTATATGAAAAAGCCACGAAAGAAGGATTTGCTCTTGCTATCAATAATTTAGGATATGCTTATCAATATGGTCAAGGCGTTAAAAAAGATCAAAAAAAGGGCATAGAGTATTATGAAATAGCCGCGAAACAAGATGATATCAGGGCACAATATAATTTAGGGTATTGCTATCAATATGGATTAGGCGTGGATATCGATTTAAATAAAGCAATTTATTGGTATAAAAAAGCTGCAAAATATGGAAATGTAACAGCACAAAACACTCTTGGACTATGTTATTATCATGGACAAGGAGTAGAAAAAGATTATGAAAAAGCAGTAATGTGGTATAAAAAAGCCTCTAAAGAGGGAAATAAGTTTGCTACATTTAATTTAGGGTGGTGCTATTTTTTTGGTTATGGTGTGCCACAAGACTATAAAAAAGGTGCTGCTTTATTTAAAGAATCTGCAGAGCAAGGATATTATTACGCACAAGCAAATTTAGCTTTATGTTATTATAATGGACAAGGTGTTTTAAAAGACGATAAGAAAGCCGTGGAATGGTTTAAAAAGGCTGCAGATCAAGGCTATAGTAGAGCTCAAGCAAATTTAGGTTGGCTTTATCAAAATGGCATAGGTATTACTAAAAACGTTAAAAAAGCTATTGAATTATATTTAGCAGCGGCAAAACAAAATGATATCACAGGGCAATTTAATTTAGGATGGTGTTATGCTTTTGGTATAGGCGTGGAACAAAATGATCAAAAAGCCTATGATTGGCTTAAAAAAGCTGCTTTTCAAGGTCATGAAAAAGCAAAACTGATGATTGCTCGGTTTGATATGGAAGGTCGTTTTTAAATAAAATTAAATCAATTGAATGAGTTAAAATATGAAGGATTGCTATAAAGAGTATTACGGAAAAGGCTAATGAATATGGAAAATAAAGATTTTGAAATAAAAGAAAAAACGTTAGTGAGATATTTAGGAAAAGATTCTAAAGTCATCATTCCAGAAGGGATAACTACTTTAGGAATGAGATGCTTTTATAAGTTATCCTTTATTGAAGAAATAATCATTCCTGAAAGTGTAACAACAATTGAAAAATTTGCTTTCTATGCTTGTGATCGGTTACAAAGTATTTATATTCCTAAAAATGTAAAATTCATTAAAAGAGATGCTTTTTCTATGTGTCCTACTTTAGTTATTTATTGTGAAAGTGAAGATTCATTATCGACATGGGAATATGATTTTAATCATAGTGAAGTACCAATTTATTATGGAATCAATGAAGATAATTTTTATGAAAAAGACTATATTCAATATATTATTCATCAAGATGAAGTGATGATTACCCGTTATATTCATTCAAGTTTTATCGATGAAATTGATATTCC
>CANQTY010000089.1 GCA_947626895.1 uncultured Bacilli bacterium | reverse complement strand
CGCGTTTAGAAGCGATTCATAAAGCTTATGAAGACGTAAAAAAATGTCTTGATGAAAATGCGATTGCTAAATATATTTCCCAAAGAGTCAAGTATCAATTAAAACTTGATTTGATTAAAAATTATCAACGTGATTTAGAAGCAAATGAATTAAAACTTAAAGAAAATAATCAAAAAATTATCGATATTGATGAAGAAATTAAAGCTTTCCAAGAGAAAAAAGAACAGCTTATTGCCTCAAAAGTATCTTCTTCTTCTTATCAACTCAATAAAGATTTAGAAAATGCCCGTAATAAAGCAGAAGAGAATATTAAAAATATCGAAAAAATGATGGAAGAAGATTTAAAAAAATTATCTTCTTATCTGCTAGCTTTTAAAAATGAGGCAACGGTTTTAAAACTTGGAATTGACTCATTAAGCAAAGAAAATGAATATAAAAATCATAAGGCGCTTCTTGAACTTAATGATAGCGCAAGTGAACTAGAAAATATTGCTACTTCTTTATTAAATAAATGCACAAATAAAGAACTTTTAAGTAAAGACGATTTGATGAACTTTAAAGAGGTTGCTTTTGAATTTAAAGATAAAGCTTCGGAAAATTATGGTTATTTTAAAAATATCGTAAGTAGTGAAATAACTTATCTTGCACAAGAAAAAGAACGTTTAAAAGATTCATCTTTAAGTAATGGAAAGATGTATGATTATAATCTTACTCAAGTCCGTTTACAATTAAAACACGCTCTTGAAGATCGCTTCAATAAGGTAGTTGATGTATCTTTTTATAGCGATTTAATCGATATTAAAGATCCTAAATGGGTGAAAGCCATTGAAGGATTTATCTATAATCAAAAGGTGAATTTATTTGTCGATGAAGAATATTATGAAATCGCAAATGAAATATTACCAAATATCATGAAAAGAAATAACTATTATCGTACAGGTTTAGTTGATACTGCTCGTCTAAAAGAAGCGTCTTTAAAAGTCGATGCTTCCTCTTTAGCGGATCTAATTGAAACAGATCATGAAGGGGCACGTCTATATAGTGATTTCTTACTTGGTAAGATGATGCAGTGTGAAACTTTTGAAGAAGCAAGAAATTCTGGAAGAGGATTAACTCCGAATTGTATAGGATATCGAAATTATGCATCTTTTGTTATTCCTTCTCATCACTATCAATATCCTTTAATTGGAAGAAAAGTCTCACTTTCACAAAAAGAAGAAAGAGAAAAAGAATATAAAAGAAGAGAAAGTATTCATACTATTTTAGATCAATTTGTCTCCATTTTAGGAAAGATTTCTAAAGAAGAGATGATGAATACAAATGAAAGTGAATTATTTATTGCACACTTACTTGATTTTGAAGCTTTACCTGCTTTAAAAGAAAATCTTGCTCATTATAATGAAGAATTAGCGTCTGGAGCTAGTCAAGAAATTATAATTATCGATCAACAAATAGCAAATATTGAACATGATATTGATTCTTTAAATGGGGAACGACAAAATTTACTAGTTGAGAAAGGTCGTCTTGCTGCTTCTAGTCAAAGTATTAGTGAAGAAAAGATTCCTTTGGAGATGAAAAATGCCAATATCATTTCCGATGATATCAGGCAAGAATTTGATGAAGACTTTATTCATAATGTCGCTTTACCAATCTTTAATGATGAATTAAATCATGGTAAGACTCTTGCGGATATTCGCCAAGAATATGAAGAATTATTGACAAAAGGTCAATATCATCTTCGTAATGCGACTTCAAAATTAAATGAACTTCGAAAAGATTATATCGTCGATTATAAGTTAAGTTATGATATCACCCGTAGCGATAATGATGATTTTGAAAAAGATTTATATAACTTTAAAGAAGTTAAATTACCTGAATATCGAAATAAAATTGCATCAGCTTATGAAAAAGCCACGAAAGAATTTAAAGATGATTTTATCTTTAAATTAAAGACTTCAATTGATAGTGCCCGTAGCCAAATAGATGAATTAAATGAAGCTTTAAAAGGCGCTCAATTTGGCGCAGATTCTTATCAATTTACGGTCTCTCCTGCACCTCAATATAAAGAATATTATGATATGATCACGGATGATTTATTATTGAACTTTGGTCAAGATGATTCTCTTTATTTAGAAAAATATAAAGATATCATGAATCATTTATTTAAGATGATTGGAGATGTTGAAAATGGTAAAGATGCGGATGCCTCTTTAGCGCAAAATGTGGAGAAATTTACGGATTATCGAACTTATTTACTCTTTGATTTAGTCGTTTCTCATCAAGGTAGAAAGGTTTATTCTTTAGCGCGTAATATTAAAAAGGCCTCTGGAGGGGAAACGCAAACCCCATTCTACATTTCTATTTTAGCGTCATTTTCACAACTCTATCGTGTCCATGGATCAGGAGCGACAACAAATACCTTACGTCTTGTGATTTTTGATGAAGCATTTTCTAAGATGGATAGAAATCGTATCATTGAATCCATCCGTATTTTAAAGTCTTTTGGACTACAAGTCATCTTATCTGCACCACCTGAAAAAATTAGTGATATCTCTAAACTTGTCGATATGACTTTACTTGTATCACGAGGAAAGAATCGTAGTTTTGTGGATAGTTTTTCAAAGAATAAAAGTGAAATTTAAGTATTAGGATTGAAAAAGAAAGTCATTTAATATATTTTATTAGATGAAGGAAGGAAAATGTTATGGAAGAAATGTTACCCCTTATTGTTTCAATGGTGATTGAAATCGCATTCGTCTTTTTAATCATCTTCTTACTTGCAATATTTATTAAACATCGTTCAACAATCTCCGCGGTAATGTTCTTTTTCTTGCTTTCCGCGGGAGCATTTTTCTTACTAAATTATCCTAATCTTAGTCTTGAAGAGATTGTCGGGGAAATCAATGAAGGAAGTTTACCTTATGGTTATGCTTTAGGAAATATTTTACCTCAATATGGAGTAGGAACATCTTTAATTAGCTCTTTAACTGCATTAGAGTTACCTGTTTCCTTACTTTATATTTCATTTTATTTCATAATGTTTTCTATGTTAAATGGTGATGTAAATAAAGTAAGTTTCTTACTTAATCCAATCTTTACTATTTGTTTATATGCCGTATTATTTATTTTATCGTTTATCATTTTCAAACGAAGAAATAAAAAGAAAAAGATTTATAGTGATTATGATGAATAGGCTACTAGCCTATTTTTTTTGTTTTCTTTTTATTAAAAAGAAAAAAATCTTTCTTTTATTAGCACAAAGATATTTTTTTAAG
>CANQTY010000088.1 GCA_947626895.1 uncultured Bacilli bacterium | reverse complement strand
GCGTATTTATTAACTATACCTAGGATACATGTGATTAAAGAAAATATTTATCAAGATCGTTTTTCTCATGTGGATGAATTAAAAAAGATGGGAGCGATGATTAGTAAAGAAAAGGACACTTTATTAATAAATGGAATCTTTGCTTTACGAGGAACTCGTGTCGAGGCAAAAGATTTAAGATGTGGAGCCTCTCTTCTTCTAGCTTCTTTTTTCACTCTAGGAGAATCCGAAATTCTTCATGCAGAAATTTTAAAAAGAGGATATGAAAATTTATATGAAAAATTGCATTTATTAAATTTAGATATTGGGGTGAAAAAATGTTAAAAAAATTCATTTTGGTTGTCATTTTATTATTTTCTTTTGCCTGTCAATCAAATAAGCCTTCCTATCTTCTTATTTTAGGCAATCAAATTAATCAAATTGAAACAAAAGAACTCTTTAATGAAGATATCAATGATTCTTTTTTAATGCGCAAGGGATATACATCTTATTTATATAGTATGGTTGAACAGAATGCGAAAAACATTAAAACAAGTGAAACTATAATGGATACCATAGAACACGCAAATAGAATCTATATCTATTTAGGAACACAAGAATTTTTAAGAGGAATTCAAATAACCAAAGAAAAAATTCTTTTAGATCAAGATGTCTTAGAAACACAAAGTGAACTATTTTCTTATTATTACTTTTTATTGCTTGAAGAAATTCGTCTTTCTTATGAAGGGGAAATCATTTTATTATCTCCGTATATAGAACTTTATACACAGGACAAAGAGACTATTAACGCCCTAGATAATGCCTTTTTATCTTTTTATAATGTCATTGAAGAGGTTAGTAATTATTTTTCATGTTCTTATATTGATTTAAGAGAACTATCATTATTTTTAAACGAGAAAAATCAATTGAATGATGAAGCAATAAGTTTTCTAAAAAATAGGATTAACAATGGATAAAAATAAAACAATATCTCATATTTCCTGGTTAATTTCTGCGAGTAAAGAACAAATGAGATTTCTCTTTTTTGATATGAAATCAACGATAGAACGTTATTATTTAAAAAATGATCACCTATTAAATAAATCGTTTTATCATTTAAATTTATCTCGTACGTTATTGAATCAAGTAGAAAAGAATTATATCTCCTTGATTAAAGGGGGAAGATTTTATTCACAAATCTTACTTCATTTAAAAAATACATATCTCCAGAGGGCGATATTTCAATTATCTATGGGCTTTGATTATTTTAAAGAAGCAAGAAATAATATAGAAAAACTATCTTTTGTTACGTATAAATCTTTATTTCAAACATGGTCCCAAGCGATGATGATGTTGAATCAATTAATCCATGAAGTAGATGTTTTATTATCTATGATGAAGGAATAAAAAAAGCACATTGCTGTGCTTGATATTTTAAAATTAAGATTTTTTATTTTAATAAACGGAAGGCAACAATATTTCCTATACCTTCAAGAATCATTAAAGCCGCGGCAATAACTTGACCTGCGCCACATTGTAAACCATAAACTCTATTTGTTTGACCACCCATGTTCGAGTAAATCCATGATGTGTGATATAAACAAGTAAAGATTACTGCGGTTAATAATAAAACAGTAGAAAAAATATAAAATCCACGTCCATATTTGGCTAAAAATCCCGAACATACACTCGCAACAAGTGTGAGAATTAAAATTGTAAGTCCAACTCCATTAACTGGTCTGAATTTTAAATTAATGCTACCAATACTAACATCCATCCCAAATACTGAACTCAAGCCGTTGATTCCACCAATATTTGAAGAACCATCGTTGTTATATGCGACAGGAAATACTAAGAAAATAACGATTGCTAAAACTCCTAAGATAGCAAGTGCGAAAGGAAGAAAGCGAAAATCCTTTTTTGTGTTTGCCATAAAATCAACCTCCTATAAAGCGATTGCTAAATAAATATATCATATCAATTTATTTTCTACAATAAGAGGAGTTTAAAATTCTTAAAAAATGTTCTTTAGTTTTTTGTATTATTTTCCTTTAAAATATGCTTTTTTCATGCATGAATTATGGGAAAAAGCTTTTTAATTTTATAGTGAAATGTTAAAATAAATTAGGTGAAGTTATGGAATACAAAGATTTAACAATCAAAGATTATATGACTGAGGTTTCTAAAAAGACTTCTGTTCCTGGCGGGGGAAGTGTGCTTTCTCTTATTTTAGAATCTAGTGCTTCACTTTTATTGATGGTCACCCGCTTTACCATCAATAAAAAAGGTTATGAAAAATTTCAAGAAGAGCTAAAAGAAGAAGAAAAGAGGCTTTTAGAATATCAAGCAAGATGTCATGAACTTATTGATTTAGATGCATGTAGCTTTTCTAATTTAATGAAAGCATTAAAAGAAAGAGATGAAACTAAAATTCAAGAGGCTTCTTATCAATGTATTATGGTTCCAAAAGAATTATATTTACTTGCTAAAAATTTAATAAAAACATCGGAGAAATTGGAAAGAATTGGTAATAAAAACTTATATTCAGATGTCAAGATTGCTTTTGATTTAGCAAGCGCATCTATTCATGGTTCTTTAAATCATATAAGACTAAATATAGAATATTTAAATGAAACACAAAAGAAGGAAATTCAAGCATTTTTAAAAGAGGTGGAACAATGAAAAATTATAAAGAATGGAGTCATTTATCCCTTATTGAGGATAAGCAAAATCCGTTTTCTACATTATATTTATATGAAAATGGAGATCAATTTTATATTGAACCTATCTTTTATTCTTATTTTGAATCATTAATCATTCATTATCCCGACCAAAAAGAGACAATTCTTCAAGAAATGGAAAGAATTGTAAGAAGAAATCATAAGGTCATTTTCTCGGGAATGGATGAAGAAGTAGATGAAGAACCTCTTACAAAATGTGATGATTTCATTATTATTACTATATATGATATAATGGATCGCTTAGGACTATATGTAGAATATAAGTCTCGTGGTTCAGACTATGGCGACTAAGAAAGGGAGGTACTTATATGGAAGTCAAACAATTTAAAATTGAAACATCGGACGCTATTGAAAGAGTAGGTTATTTTTGGAAAAGTGATATTTCTCCATCTATTGGAAATGTAGTTATTTCTCATGGTATGTGTGAATTTGCAATGCGTTATGATGATTTTGCTAAATTTTTAAATCAAAATGGTTATGATGTTTATGCTTTAGATCAAGTAGGACATGGGGAAAACGCTCCTGACGGATTAGGCGTTTGGGAAGATGATACATTTAAACAGTGTGTAAAAAATTTGCATACCATCATGCAACAATTAAGAGCGACAAGTAAACCTACCTATTTAATTGGTCATTCTATGGGTTCCTTTATTTGCCAATATTA
>CANQTY010000087.1 GCA_947626895.1 uncultured Bacilli bacterium | reverse complement strand
ACCATAAATATCGTACGTTTTTTGGCTTCATCTTTTAAAAAGTTCATCACTTTATACGAAGTATCTACATCTAAAGCTGCGGTAGGTTCATCAAGAAAAACGATTTTTGGAGAGCCTAAAAATGCCCTTACTAAGGCAAGACGCATACGTTCCCCGCCGGAAAGATTTCTTACTAAAGTATCTTTTTTATCATATAAAGATAATCGTTCTAGAAAATAATTCATTTCTATCATATCTTGATCTTCATTAAATAAAGAAAGATTTTCTATTAGAGTCATATCATTAAAAAATACCGAATTTTGAAAAGCAAAACCGATTTGATTTTTTAAAATATCTTCTTTATTTTGAATGGGTTGACCTTCAAATAAATAAGTACCTTCATAATCATTATCGAGTAATCCTAAGATGAATAAAAGACTTGATTTACCAGATCCAGAAGCACCCTCTAACCCATAAAAGCCATGATGTTCTACCACTAATGAGAGATGCGAAAATAAGATTTGATCTTTAAAAGTTTTTGTTACATCATTTAATTCAATTAAGTAATTATTCACTGCGAATCACCTCACTTACTTTAAGTTTTTTAGCTTGATTCCAAGGAAAAAAAGCTAAACCAAGCGATAAAATAAATAATAAAAACATCAATCCTCCAATTTCTTCTATGCTAAAAGACGCATAAGAAAAGATATTTAATCCAAAATAGGGTAATAATAAATCGCCCAGTATCATACTTCCTACTTTCCAAGGGATAAAAGAAAAGAAAAAAGCGATAAAGGTATAGATTAATAATGGGATAAAACAATATAGATATAGCCTTTTTTTAGCTATTCCCATGGTTTTATAAAGAGCAAATTCTTTTTTTCTCGATTGAAAATTAGAAATCAAGAATAAATAAAGTAAACAAACAGAAATAATCATTGAAAGAAAAGAAAAAATTTTCATAATCATTTCAATAAGTTGCATACTCGAAAATAAGGTATCTTGAATGGTGATATATCTAGATTCAATATCATAACTATGCCCTTCATCTAAAGGAATAGAGGATATTTTTTCTCTAACTAAAGAAATATTTTTTCTTTCTTTAATATCGACATAATAAGAATACGATTTTAAAGGATCATCTTCCTCTCCAAAAGTATCATAACGGTCATATAAAGTAAGCTGATATCCAAGTAAAGAAGACGCTTTACTTAAAGTTACTCCGACCATATATTCTTTTAAAGCATCACTAGATATATATAAAATAGGATAGTTTAAAAAATCAAATTCATCATAAATATAATTGATTGTACCCTTGATTTCTAAACTAAGAGAATCTTTTACACTTTTTGAAGAGAAAGTACTTTCAATTTCTTGATGAATTAAAATATCTACTTCACTACCTTTATGTAAAAGTTCTTTTGCTTGAGAATTTGCGCGGATATCTTCAAGAGTGCTACCATAAGGAAAACTTTTTAAAAAGATAGATTTTTCTATATTATCAATCTTAATAACCGCGCTTTGTAAAAAATGATCCATATTTGGCTCAATATAAGCGAAACTTCCAACTTCATCCTTTAATAAATCTAAACTAGGTCGGTGCATCTTACTTAAGGAAAAAGACGTCCCTTCGATTGGATTTTTTTCCATTTCTGTAACCTTTAAACGTGTACAATCAGCGATTGTCTCTGTTTCATAGGCTATCGCTTTAGGCGCGGATGTATTTAAAGAATTCATTAAAAGCAAAGAACTAAAGGCTAAAAGGAAGGCTAAGAATGTAAAAACAATTTTCACCTTTTCATGGACAAATGAGCTAAAAACAACTTTAATCTCATTATATAAGTTGTTTTTAATTTTTGCGCATTTTTCCGCGACATTTTTTCTTACCAAATGATCCTCTAACACTTGGAGCTTTTGATCTTTGAGTTCCAAGATGATATCAGCATACTCATGAGCGAGTTTCAAATTATGGGAAACCATAAAAACCAAACAATTTTGTGCTTCTCGTTTTAGGATTTCCATAATATCCTTACCAATTTTTTCATCAAGTGAACCAGTTGGTTCATCACAAAAAAGTATCTTAGGCTTTTTTGCTAATTCCCGAGCAAGAGAAAGCCGTTGCTTTTCTCCTCCAGAAAGATTTCCTGTCTTTTTGTCCATAAGATCTTTCTTAAGAAAAGAAATCTCCGCGGGTTTATTTCCCCCGAGCATCAAATTCTCATTCGCAGTGAGATAATTTAATACTCCATACTCTTGAAAGACAAAGCCACATTCCTTACGGAACTTTTGAAAATCTTCTGCACTTTTAAGTTCCTTATCGTCCATGATGATTTTGCCTTCATCTAGGCTTTCTAAACCAAAGATGGTATAGAATAAGGTGGTCTTACCTGCCCCAGACCGACCTAAAAGAATTACAAGTCCATGAGGTGGAAACGTGTAATCTACATGTTCAAATAATAGTTTACCTGAAAATGATTTTTTAAGTTGACAAATTTTTAATGCCATAAAAAAGAACCTCCTATATATTAAATAGAAGATTCGTAAATTTTTTTGTCAAAAAATTTTATTTTTTTTACGAGACGATCTTTTTTATCCGTTCTTCAAAGTCTCTTCTTGATAACATGATAATATTTCCACATCCTAAACATTTGATTTTAATATCCGCGCCCATACGGACAATTTCAAATTGTTTTGAACGATGAACACAAGGATGAGGCTTTTTTAATTCTACAATAGTGCCTAAATCATAAGTCCATTTAGAATTAGCCATGATGATGTACCTCATAAAGTGTTACAACATGCTTTAATAATAAGGTTGAAGTAATTGGTCCGATTCCTCCTGGTACAGCAGAAATCATTTGAATCTCTTGATTAACTCTAACATCTCCGACAATGCCTTGCTCTAGATAGTGGATGCCACAATCAAGACAAATGGCGTCTTTTTTCATATCAGATGTTTCAATAAATAATGGTTTACCAAGACTAGCAATGACAATATCTTGAGTTTTTAATAATTCTTTTAAATTTTTTGTATGGGAATGAGTCATGGTCACTGTTGCATTTTCATTTAAAAGTAACATGGATACAGGTTTACCAATAGAAATAGAGCGGCCAATAACTAAACAAGATTTACCATCTAAATCTACATGATAATATTTTAACATGGCTAAACACGCTTCCGCGGTCGCGGGAGGAAATAAGATATCTTTCGAGGAAAATAAATTTCCCATTAAAAGAGGATGAATCGAATCAACATCTTTTAAAGGATCTAATAAAGAGATGATTTTTTCTTCATTCTTTTCATTAAATAAAGGACGAGTAATTAAAACTCCATCAATAGAATCATCTTGATTAATCTTTTGAATTTCTTCTTCATACGTCATATTTTTTCCATCGATAACACGTATTTCACAATGAATTCCTAACGAAGTAGCAAGCTTCATTTGAGATTTAGCATAACCACAGGAAGAAGAATCCTCTTTATTAAGTAAAATGACATAATGAGGCACACTTTTAAAAGAAT
>CANQTY010000086.1 GCA_947626895.1 uncultured Bacilli bacterium | reverse complement strand
AAAATTCATTTTTTATACAATAAAAAAGAAGACAAAAGGGGGATAAAAATTATGGCAAATCGTCTAGAAGAATTATATGAAATGATTAAATCGTCTATCAAAGATTTGAAAGGTGAAATTAAAAGAGATCCTAAAAAAGAAGTATCTTTAGATAAAGAATTTAGAAACATTTTATTGTCTAAAGGTTATTTATGCTTACCCAAAAAATATGAATTAATTGAAGATGATTCAACTTCTTATCTTTTAGCTATGATGTTAAAATCTTTTGAATCTTTAGGCTTTACTTTAGATGGAAAAGCGATTAAATCTTTAGCTAAATTATCACTTTTTGATTTATCCTTATTTTATCATGAGAATTTTGCTTTACTTGAAGAAATGACTGGTGCGAATGTAAAACATATCGTCTTTTATTCTCAATTTCCTGATATGAAGGGCATTACTGTTGAGGAATATTATATTAATGCCGTTCTTCATTATATGACTTCTTCTTATGATACGATGGGATATGTTCCTAAAGAAGAACCGACAAAAAGAAAAAAAGATCGTGTTAATAAAAATCCCCAAGTACTTCAACTTCTTTCTTATGAAGAAGGAGAAAAGATAGTCGTTCAATATGGATTAGATCTTTTAGAACAAAAAGTCGCAATAAGTTATACTCAATCAGATCAACTAGATTATATTTTAAAACATTTTAGTAGCAAGATTTCCCCGACGAATATTCCTTTCCATGAGAATGTTGCGCAGTATATTGCAGTTTTATATGATCATCATTTATTAGAAAATCATCATCTTGATTTTGTTAGTAACGTGAATGATATTTTAAGAATTTATGCAGTTATTTCTTTAGCTACTCCTTATTTAAAAGGAAGGGTTAATTTTATTAGTTTACCAAGAAAATATCGTAAGATGTTCATTGCAAAACTCGAGGAAATTGCTGTAAATAACATAAATGTTTGTGAAGATTTCCATCGTCATGAATTTTTATGGAAAAGAGCTTTAGAAAAACTCCATATTGGAGAATATGGTATGTATCCTACGATTCATGAATTTGCTAGAAAATTTAGAAATGATGAATATAAAACTTATTATGGTCTTCTTGAAGAAAATAAAGATAATCAAGAGGAATATTTAAAATTATTATCCTCTAGACCTGGAGAATTTGCCCGTAGATTAGATTATATTTTAAGAAAAGAAAACTTTGATACAAAAGTTTCTATCGATGCTTTTTCTAAAATTATTGATCAATTACCAAATCCTTTATTATTACAATTATGGAAATTCTTTAAAAATCGTTTAGGAAATGATGAACGTATCATTATTTATGAAAAAAACGGAACGAAAACGATATTACGCATGGAAGAAAATCGTGCCCCAATTGCTAAAGAGGTCATTGATGAAGTCATTAATTTAATAGTAAAGACATTAAAAGAACATTTTGCTAAATTTGAAAGAATTGAAAAAGTATATGTTGATCCAAACATGAAACAATATGCTTTACCCATCAATTGCAGAAATGCCTCTAGTCAAAGTAAAACTTTAACTTATGGAACTCGCATTCCTTTAGGTGAAATAAATAAAGGTTATATGCGCTTCTTTACCCATTGGAAAAATATGAAAAAAGAAGAAGAAGATGATGATGATCTCTATCGTGTAGATATTGATTTATCTCTTGAATTAGTTAGTGATGATTTTACAATCGCAGAAAGCATTTCTTGGTTTTCAATGAATGGAGGCTCTACTATTGATAGCTATCATTCTGGAGATATTACAAGTGCACCTCACGGAGCAAGTGAATTTATCGATTTAAATGTTAAAAAAGCAAGAAAAGAATATCGTTATATTTTAGTTAACAATACGGTTTATACAGGACAAGATTTTTGTGATATTCCTGAATGCTTCTCTGGTGTGATGTTTTTAGATAAAAAAGCTCATAAAGGTAGTATTTTTCAACCAGGTAAAGTAAAACACAAGTTTACTTTAACTCAAAAAGGTGCACATTCAACATGTGCCTATATTGTCGACTTAAAAACAAATGAACTTATATGGGTAGATACTCCTGTCGGAGCGACTGCTTATAATTCTATTGCCATTCAGCAAGCAGACGAATTAGCGGGTGTGATAAAAGATGTGCAAAAGATTCATATGAATTTTTATGATTTCTTAATGTTACATGAAGGACATATTTCCTTCGTGGATAAAAAAGAAGACGCAAATTTTATCATTTCAGATGAAGATGGTGCATCATTAAAACCATACGATATTGAAACTATCGCTAGTCAATGGATGTAAAATCAATGACTAAATAAGACTTAAAAAATTCGGCTTACTTCCACATCCTTCTAATGGTTTTTGGTAAACGTGTCCGTGGAAAACTCTCCGAATTTTTTATTTTGAAAATTTTTATTTGTTCATCTTGTAAGGGATTTTGATTCATGTTATATTTTAAATAGAAAAGCAACAAAAAAATTCGGCTTATCTTCACATCCTTCTACGACCAACGGAAAAGTTAATTTACGTGAAGAACTCTCCGAATTTTTTATTTTATCTAGTTAAAAAGATTAATAACCTCCCCCGCGTACGAGAGTGATAATATTTCGAATGAAACGAATAAGGAAGAATATCGAGGGTATAAACGCCCAAAATGCTTCATTTGTAATGATATATGGTAATCCTAAAAGTCCATATAAAATCGTAAAGGCTACTACCCCTACAACAGTAATATACTCTGAGCGATCTGGAGAGAATACTTCATAAAGAATTCCATCTATTGAGAAAAAATCCGTATCATACCAAGAAGTATCAGCATCTGCCATAAGGAAAGAACCTTTTAAAAAACCAATGGCTAATACGCATATCATCACTGGCCAAGGATTATCTTCCATAGAAATAGAAGTAAATGCACAAATTATCGTGGCAATTAAATAAATGGTATCCATAATCATTGGATGATCTTCCATAAAATCGGATAAAAAGTAAATAAGTCCTATTCCTACAAGAAGAACACCAACGATGATAAAACCAATAAAAGATCCAGTGAGTCCAAAAATAACACTAGAAATAATAATGCCTACAACAACACCTAAAATGACTAATAAAATCATAATTCATCCCTTTCTATCCATTATAAAAATGGATATGCGAAATATTATATTCTTGAATGTGTTAAAAAAGTGCTAAAAATAGAGCAATTGAATTATTTTTAAACCATTTATTCCCTTTTGTTCTCCATTTTTCTTTTCTTGGCAAAAAAGTAATAGAGATAATTTTAATGTATTTATAAAATCTTTCATGACAAATCCCCGAAAGCATTTGGAAGTTTTAGTGTGATTCTTTTAATAGAACGATAGAACATTAGAATCATGAAAAGAATGACAAATATATATCCTATGATAAAACCAAAAAGATTTGGTAAAGCCATGGAATATAAAGTCATACCTCCAAAAACCAAAGATTTTTGTTGATAAATAATAAGACCAATAATAGATGAAAATGCTGCTGCAAGTAAAAACGAGGCAGTACCAATCA
>CANQTY010000085.1 GCA_947626895.1 uncultured Bacilli bacterium | reverse complement strand
AATCTTTCTAGTTTATATTTATTTCTTTAAATAATTTCCCAAAATTAGCGTTTTATTGTTGTTTCTAGTTTGATGATTTTTTATAATGAATTTGTTCAAAGAAGTGAAGAATTATCTATATTTTCTTCTTAGAGAGATCGATTAGGTGAAAGCGATTAAGAAAATAGATAAGGGACAACATGGAGAATAAAGGGAAACCTTCGGTGAATCCGTTATCGTCAAAAGAGCACAATGATTGTGAAATAAGGTGGTACCGCGCGGAAGCGTCCTTAAAAATGGTACTTTTTTTATAAAGGAGGCTCAATATGGCTTATCAATTACAACGAGGAACTTATGATGCATGGGGAAGTGATGCCATGAATTTAAAAAAGCTTGAAGAAACTTTAAGTGCAATTGCATCAACTTTTGGTTATGTACCAATTAAGATTCCTACCTATGAACAAACAGAATTATTTACACGTTCTGTTGGAGAAAGTAGTGATATTGTTTCTAAAGAAATGTTTTCATTTATGGATAAAGGGGGAAGAAATATCACTTTACGTCCTGAAATGACCGCGGGAGTAATGAGAGCAATTGTTACAAATAAACTCTATGTGAATGATTTACCTTTAAAATATTTTTATTGCGGGAATGTCTTCCGTTATGAAAGACCTCAGGCAGGAAGATATAGAGAATTTTCACAATTTGGTATCGAATGTGTCGGGGTGAATTCTTACTATAGTGATGCGGAAACCATTGTATTTGGCTATAATGCCTTATTGATGCTTGGTTTTCCAAAGATTATTTTAAAAATCAATACAATTGGAGATCAACAAAGTAGAGATAATTATAAAGTTGCTTTAAAAGAATATTTTAAACCTTATTTAGAATCGATGTGTGATGATTGTAAAAGACGTTATGAAACAAATGTTTTAAGAATCTTAGATTGTAAATCTCCAGAAGATCAAAAAATCGTCGCAAATGCGCCAAAAATACAAGATTATTTAACAGATGAAGCAAAAGAATATTTCCAAAAAGTTTTAGATATTTTAAATGAATTCCAAATCGAATATGAAATCGATGATAATTTAGTAAGAGGGTTAGATTATTATTCTGAGGTCGTTTTTGAATATCACTTCATTAGTGAAAATGGTGTTAATTTAGGCGCTTTAGGTGGTGGAGGCCACTATGATAACCTTCTTAAAGAAGTGGGAGGTCCATCTTTATCTAGTGTTGGTCTTGCTTTTGGCTTAGAAAGAGTCAATGCTTTATTAAAAGAACTCGATCCATGTTGTTATGAAAAACCATCATTAGATGTTTTTATGGTTCACATGGATGAAAAAAGTAAAGAACATGCCTTTTATTTAGCATCTGATTTAAGAAGTGCAGGATTTATCGTCGATATGACTTTTGAAAATAAAAAAATGGGTGCACAATTTAATATTGCAACCCGTAAGAATGCCTCTTTTGCTATCATTGTTGGAGAACAAGAGATAGCAAATCATACTTATGGGGTAAAAAATTTAAAAACACAAGTACAAGAAAATGTATCTTATGAAGATTTAGTAGACTATTTAGATAATCATCTAGAAGAGGAGGACCATCATCATGAAGAATAGAACACATAATAATGGAGAATTAAGAATTAGTGATATTGGTAAAAACGTTCATTTAATTGGTTGGGTAGCAAAAAAACGAAATTTAGGCTCCATTGTTTTTATCGACTTAAGAGACCGCTATGGATATACACAAATTTTAATTAATGAAGAAAATGATGTAGTGAAATCCATTAAAAGTGAATATTTAATTGAAGTTGATGGAGTCGTAGAAAAAAGATCTGCGCCGAATCCTTCTTTACCCACGGGAGAAATTGAAGTTGTTGCAAAAGTGATTAACATCATCAATACTTCTAAACAACCTCCATTTTTAATTCAAGATGATACGGATGCCCTTGAGGATACCCGTTTAAAATATCGTTATCTTGATTTAAGAAGACCTAAAATGCAAAATTATCTCTTCATTCGTCATCAAATCTGTAAAGCGACAAGAAGTTATTTAGAACCTTTAGATTTCGTGGAAATTGAAACCCCTGTTTTGACGTTATCATCTCCAGAAGGAGCAAGAGATTATTTAGTTCCTAGTCGTATTAAAAAGGGTTCATTTTATGCTTTACCTCAATCGCCACAGATCTTTAAACAACTTTTGATGGTGTCTGGATTTGAACGTTATTTCCAAATCGTCCGTTGCTTTAGAGATGAAGACTTACGCGCCGATAGACAGCCTGATTTTACCCAAATTGATATAGAAACATCTTTCCTTTCTCAAGATGAGATTTTATCTTTACTAGAGGGCTTAATTGCTCATATTTTTAAAGAAGTAATCCATTATGAAGTGAAGTTACCTTTAAGAAGATTACCATATAAAGAAGCGATTGCTCGTTTTGGTAGTGATAAACCTGATACCCGTTTTGCTATGGAATTAATCGATTTAGATTTTTTAAAGAATAGTGATAGTCCTGATGCTTTTAAAAATAGTGAATCTATCGTAGGATTAGTGATTAAAAATCAAGCAAATAATATCTCTAGAAAAGTTCTTGATGAATTAAATTTAACCGCGCGAAAGTTTAATATTCATAGCTTTATAGCGATTAAATATTTAAATCAAACTCTAGAAGGAAGCTTTTTAAAATACTTTAATGATGATTTACAAAAAGAATTATTAAATAAAGTCAATATGGAAGAAAATGATATTCTTTTGCTCGCTAATGGAAAATATCGTGATGCACATTTTGCTTTAGGAGCAATTCGAAGTCTTTATGGCAAGAAATTAAATTTAATTCCTCAAGGTAGTCATGATTTATTATATATTATTGATTTTCCTTTATTTCAAGAAGATGGAAATGGTGGATATGTTTCTGAACATCACCCCTTTACTAGACCACGAGATGAAGATTTAAAATATTTAGATAGTGATCCATTAAAAGTCTATGGTAGTTGTTATGATATGGTCATTGATGGCTATGAAACTTTGTCTGGTTCACTTCGTATTTATGATCAAAATGTACAAAAGAAAATCTTTGAGATTTTAGGCTTAAGTGATGAACAAGTTCGTGCAAAATTTGGCTATTTTATTGATGCACTACAATATGGAACACCTCCTCATGGAGGAGGAGCATTTGGTCTTGATCGTCTCACGATGATTTTAAGTGGAACAGAAAATATTCGTGATGTCATTGCTTTCCCTAAAAATCTATCGGCGACTTGCCCAATGACTAATGCTCCAATGCCAGTAGATGATGCGCAACTTGAAGAATTAGGAATAAAAGTCATTAAAAAGGAAGATTAAGATGAAGTTTTCTAGTTTTAACATACCTAAAGAATTCGTCGATGCTTTAGCAAAAAATGGGTATATTGATATGACACCCATTCAAGAAGAGAGTATTCCTAGTGCCCTAAAAGGGAATTCTTTAATCTGCAAAAGTGAGACGGGCTCGGGAAAAACTCATGCTTTTTTAATTCCTTTAATATGTGGATTAGATTTAGCAAAGAATGTTGTTCAAAAACTCATTTTGGTTCCGACTTTAGAACTTGCTAGTCAATGTCTTTCTTTTTTAAAAAAGCTAGAAAAAGATTATCCTTATTTTACTAG
>CANQTY010000084.1 GCA_947626895.1 uncultured Bacilli bacterium | reverse complement strand
AATGCTTTCTCTTTCTTTTTTAATTCATTGGTGGCTTTAAAGAAGTTTCTTTTCTATCAAAATATTTCTTAATTCATCTGAGGTTGCAAAATCTTTTTTTGCTTTTGCTTCATCATATTTTTGAAGTAGTTCAAGATCTTCTTTAGAAAGAATTTTTCGCTCAAATTCGAGTCCTAATAAAGATAACATCTTCTCTAGAGTAGATAAGTTTTTATTAAGTTCATCAAGGTTTACATTCTTATTTCTTAATAAAATATTGATTTCTTTTACTTCTTGATAAAGTTCACTAATAGCATTCGCTGTATTTAAATCATCCTCTAGAGAGGAGACAAATTTATTTAATTTATCTTCATCATAAGAAACTTCTTTAAACTCTCCACGACGTTCTATTTCAATACAAAGTTTACGATAACTAGATTCAATTCTTTCTAAACTTGCTTTCGAGGATTCTACAAGTTCTTCATTAAAATTCACAGGTAAACGATAATGCGTATTGAGTAACATAAACCTCACCACATTACCACCAAGTTTTTCTAGATAATCTTTTGCTAAAATGACATTTCCTAATGATTTAGACATTTTTACTCCATCGATATTGATAAAACCATTATGCATCCAATAAGTGGCAATTTTATGTCCATAATAAGCTTCTTCTTGAGCAATTTCATTTTCATGATGAGGGAATTTTAAATCACTACCTCCACCATGAACATCAATTCTACCACCTTCAATTAAAGAATTGATCATTACGACACATTCAGAATGCCATCCTGGTCTACCCTTACCAAAGGGAGAATCAAATTTAATTCCTACATCAGTCATCTTCCATAAAGCAAAATCATATGGATTTTCTTTTTCATCATTTTCTTCAACACGTGCCCCAACCATTAAATCATCAGCTTTCATATTCGATAAACATCCATAATCTTTAATTTTATGGACTCTAAAATAAACGTCTCCAGATTTTGTTTGATACGCATATCCTTTATCTAATAAAGTTTTAATAAAGTCGATGATTTTATCCATGACTTCTGTAACTCGAGGTTGATAAGTTGGTTTTAAAGCATGGATATCCTCTCTATTTTGTTCGAAGGCTTTAATATATTTTTCAGCAATTTCCTTTTCGCTTAAGCCTTCTTTTTGAGCTTGAGCGATTACTTTATCATCGATATCAGTAAAATTAGAAATAAAAGTTACATCATAACCTAAATGCATTAATAATCTTCTAAACACATCAAAAACTACAACAGGTCTTAAATTCCCTACATGCACGTAGTTATAAACAGTTGGTCCACATACATAAATTGAAACTTTCCCTTCGCGTAAGGGTTTAAATTCTTCAATTTGATTTGATAAACTATTATAGATTTTCATTAGATATTCACCCCGACAGTCTCATCTACAGGAAGGGCAAATATGACTGCATTTGCCTCGGAAGAAACACCATATTGTGAAGCGATTGCTTTCATGATTTTTTCTTTATCTTCCTTGCTTACTAAAATCACAATAATTTCTTTTTCTGGTTGAATTTCTACACCGACAAATTGACTTATTTCTTCTGGCGCGGTTCCTCTTGCTTTAAAAGAAGTTCCTCCGCGAGCGCCAGCTTTTCTAGCCACTTCCATGATTTTTTCTCCTGTACCACGGATACAAATGGTAAAGATTGCAAATTGTTTTTCTTCTGCCATAACTTTCCCCTTTCTTAATTACTTCCAACTATTTCTTTGATGGCTTTAAGTGAAGCCACACTATCTAAAGAAATTGTAAAGGCAATGCCTTTTCTTCCCCCGACAAATTCGCCATTTTCTTTTAAAAAGGTTAATACATCTGGGATAACTTTTTCATCTGCCAAACAAAAGATTAAATCCTTTTCTGTTTCTCCAATCCCTAAAAAGTCTAATACTTCTTGATTTGCAGTTCCTTTTCCTTTGACGGTATTACAATATCTTACCCCATATTGATTTAATAAGGGAATGAGTTTAAAGGAAAGGTTTTCTCCTGTAATAATGATGAGCATTTTAATCCCTTCTGGGATGTAAGGTTCATTTTTCTTAGCCATGTTTATGCCCCCTTTTCTTTTCATCATGATGGAAAGTGATGATTACATCATCTGCCTCACCATCTCCAACAAGTGACTTCATCGCACTTGCTAACTTGTTCTTCTTTAATTGATAAACAAGTCCAAAGATCTGTATGGTAATTAATGGTGCCATCGCAACTAAGGCGACTGTACCAAAAGAATTGACTAAAAGATTTTGGGGATTTCCTTCATATAAAATAGAACATAATCCCATAGATAAAGGTAAAATAAATGTCGAAGTTAATGGTCCAGAAGCTACTCCACCTGAGTCAAAAGCAATCGCAGTAAAGAATTCTGGAACAAAAAAGATTAAAATTAATGAAATTGCATAACCTGGAATAACAAACCACCAAATCGAGATATTATATAAATTTTTAATCATCGCTAGAGCAATTGCTCCTCCGACACCGAAAGCTAAGAATAATAGTAGTCTTTTACTAGAAACACCACCATTTGTAATGCCTTCGACTTGTTTTGTTAAAACATGTACTGAGGGTTCTGCTAAAACGACAAAAACACCAATGATAATCCCTAAAGGAATTAAAATCCAATTAAAGGATTCTTGTCCAATAGCTTTTCCAAATTGAGCACCAACATTCATAAAGCCTATTTTTGCACCCGATAAAAATAACACTAATCCAACATAAGTAATTATTAGTCCAACAAAAATTCTAGCTAAAGATCTTTTATCAATACGAATTAATAATCCTTGATAAAGTAAAAATAAAACCGCTAAAAGAACAATAGGAAGCCCTACTTCTTTCATTTCATTTAATAAACTATTTCCAACTAATAAACCTAAGGAATTCCAGCTATCTAATAGTGAAGCCGATTCCTCGACTGCACCTAAAGTTGGATTTTGATTAATAAGCGCTAAAATAATGCGTAAAAGAAGAACAGCAAGGATTGGTCCCATAGAGCAAATGGCAACCGCGCCAAAGGATTCATCAGAATCTTCTTTTCCGCTTTTTTTCATCGAACCTGCAATGCCTAATCCAAAAGCTAAAATAAATGGAACAGTCATAGGACCCGTTGTAACCCCTCCTGAATCAAAAGAAATAGGAACAAAGGTGGAATCGATAAATTGCATACCAATAGCTAAAGCAAAAATAAAGATATAACCAATAATTAAAATCCATTTTAAATGAAATTTATGTAAAACTCTCCACGTAGATAACATTAAAAATAAACCAACTCCTAAACCTACTATTGCAATTAATACCCATGTATTAAGGGAAGGAAATTTTTCCGCTAAAACCATTAAATCAGGCTCTGCAATCGTAATTAAAAAGCCGATTAAAAAGGAAGAAAATAGTAAGAACCATAATCTTTTCTTTGTCATTAATTTAGAACCAATATTTTTCCCCATAGGAATCATTGAAATATCCGCACCTAAAGAAAATAGACTAATTCCAAATACTAAAAAGACAAAACCAATTAAAAATGCCGTTAATTCATAGTTTGATAAATGAATTAAAGCAAAGTGAAAAATGATTACAAGAATTGTAATTGGTAATACTGAAAAAAGCGCTTCTTTCAACTTCAAAATAAGGGTTCGTGTCATTATTTTTTACCTCACGATATTATAAATAATATAAGAATAAGCAATTAAAAAA
>CANQTY010000083.1 GCA_947626895.1 uncultured Bacilli bacterium | reverse complement strand
GCATCATTAAAGTAAGCAGGTACAGTAATTACAGCCTTTTCAATTTTTTGTCCTAAATTATCTTCTGCATACTTTTTCATATACGCTAAAATCTTTGCCGAGATTTCTTGAGGCGTAAAGTCCTTATTTAAGCAAGAAATATGGACTTTTTCATTTGTACCCATCTTTCTTTTAATCGAAGCGACTGTATCAGGGTTTGTTAATAATTGTCGTTTTGCTTGGAAGCCAACAATTTCTTCCCCATTTGATTTAAATGCTACGACAGAAGGTGTAGTATTTGGTCCTTCTGGATTCGGGATGACTTTTACCTTTCCATCTGCCATCATATAAGATACAACGGAATTTGTTGTACCAAGATCAATTCCAATAATAATTTCTTTTGCCATAATTTTAATCTCCTTTCATATCTATTCTATAGATTCATCGTCTTTGATATCCATCACTTTGGATACGACGACCATGGCGGGTCTTACAAGACGATCTTTTAATAAATAACCATTTGAGTACGTCTCTACGACAAGATCATTTTCTTTTCCTGGTTTGATATCGATTGCCTGCATCATATCAGGATTAAATTTTTCCCCAGCTTTAGGAGCGATTTGTTTAACTCCTTCTTGCTCTAAAGCAGTTAAGATTTGGCGATAGATCATTTCAAAGCCTTTGACGTAATTTTGAATTTTTGGATCTTCAGGTTTTACCATCAGCGACATATTAAATGAATCTAAGGCTGGAAGTAATTTTTCAATAAAGCCCATCGCGCGATATTTTAATAAGTTTTCATGATCTTTTTCATAAGATTTTCTTAAATTATCACAATCCGCGGCAGTTCGATACGCCTTATCTTTCCACATTGCTACTTCTTTTTTAAGTTTTTCAATATGGGAATCGACTTCTTTTTTCTTTTCCTTTTTTTCATCTTGATCTAAAGGTTTTTCTTCGCTTGTTTCTTCTTTTAATTCTTTTTCTTTTTTCACTCTTCTTCATCCTTTCTATCATCAAAGAACTTTGATAATTCTTCGGCTAGATAATCTAGAGCATTCACGACTAGTTCATAATCCATTCGCGTTGGGCCAAGTAAAGCAATTGTTCCTTTATTTTTTCCCATTGGAATTTTTCGCGAAATAAAAGTTACATCCTCTAGAGTATCGCTACCATCATCATTACCGATTTTAATGAGCATTTCTTCATTGGTATTTAATGCTTCATGCATCTTTTTTGGAGATTCAATAAATTGAATCATCTTTTTAATCTTTTCTGCATCATCTGAAAATTCAGGTTGATTTAATAAATTTTCTGTGCCAAATAATGAGACTCGTTCACTTGCAAACTTTACAAAAGTTTCCACGAAAGCACGATAAATCATATCATTTGATTTCACATATTGTGCAATCAAAGGTCTCATTGCTTCCATCTTATCGATTAATTCTGAAATCTTTGTTCCTTTTAATCGAGTATTGAGCATTTCTACACACTTTTGGATATCATTGATATCCGTTTTAGCATCAAAAACAAAAGTCTTATTTTCCACATATCCTTTATCGGTTACAAAGACTGCCGTAGCACTAGAACTTGATAAAGGAATAATCTGCACGGACAATAAACATTCTTCATCTGCATTTGGACCTAATACTACCGAAGCAAGATTTGTCATATGAGAAATTGTTTCACAAGATTCTTTAATGACATCCTCGACAGATTTTGCTTTTTCCGAAAGAATTCTTGTTAAAGAATCTTTTAATTCATCATCAAGGGAAGTTGTTTTTAAGTTTTCAATATAATAATGATATCCCTTTGAAGAAGGAATTCTTCCAGATGATGTATGGGTTTTTTCAATTAACCCTTGGGATTCTAAAAGCTTCATATCATTTCGAATCGTCGCAGAAGAATAATCTAAATTGTAGGCTTTGATTAATGTTTCTGATCCAACAGGAGTCGCCGTTTTAATAAAGTATTCGACGATGCACTTTAAGATGTAATCTTGTCTAGATAATGGCATAACTCCTCCTTTTTAGCACTTCTATTTCTCAAGTGCTAAACTTATTATAACCATTATTTTAGCACTGTCAACTGTTTAGTGCTAAAAGTTTTAAAATTGTTAATTATTAGTCTAAGTGCAACTTAATAATCTAGCAATTTTTCTATTGATAGTTTCAAAGATTTCATAATTTCACTTCTTTCATCTATAGCATGATGCGAATCACTACACTTGACGATAACTACCCGTTGTTACCTCTAATTCTAGCTAGATTAATATCTTATCCGACACGAAAAGATAATAAGCAAAAAATCATTTCCTTAATCTAATAAATTAATATTTATGAAAATACATCAGAATATGCTTAATAATTGGTAATAAGAACCTCTCTTGAGGGTAAATCTTTGTCTTTAATATGATAATTTGAATTACTATAGCTAGACTTTATATAAATTAAATTAAAATGATTTTGATCTATCCATTCTTTTAATTCTTGATGAATGAGTCCTTTATGTTCAATAACGTTAGATAAGGCAAAAGGAATTCCATTTTCATTTAAAGTTTCTAAATATTTAAATAGTTTTCTCTCGTCTTCTATTGTCCAACCATTATTTTCATTATAAGATGCAGTTCCTAAATAATAAGGTGGATCACAATAAAAGAAAGGATTATCAAATTTTCTATAATCAATTTCATTAAAATCTTTACTATAAACTATCACTTTTTTCTCTTTAATTTTTAAAGAAAATTCTTTGATATTCTTTCTTGAAGAAGAATTAAAATCTCTTTTTCCTACAGGCATATTAAATAATCCATTTGTATTAAAGCGAATCTGATTATTAAAAGAAAAGATAATTAACGTTAACAAAAGAAAATCCTTATCTTCATTATCGATAAGAATTGCATTATAATCATCTCGCATCTTCACATAACGAGGCTTATTATATTTACCTACTCCTTGATCACTTAAAGCATGATAAAATTCATAGCCATTTTCAAAAGTGTTGGATAATTCATATTTTTTAATGTTCTTTTCAATTCTTTCAATGATATAAGCATAATCATACTTATAAAATAATTGAATAAGACGGGCAACTTCTTTTTGCTTATCATTATATATAATTGTTGGACAATCAATATTTACCCCAACATTAAATCCCCCGCCGAAAAGATCAACAAAAGTATCGTAATTTTTTGGAAATTTTTCACTTAGTTGGGGAAATAACTTATATTTACCTCCAGTATAATTTAAAGGAGATTTTACATAACCATTAATTTTATTTATACTTAAATATTCTTTTGAATTTTCCCCGACAAAACATAAAAATAGTCTCTCTTTATGATCTTCAATATTGGTTTTTCCTGTGGTAAATTGATTAAATTCTTTTTCAAATACTTTAACTTTTCCTTTTAAAGATAAAATTCTCATGATGTCATCATCACTTATTTTTGCTTGAGATCTTCCTGCACCTTTACTTCCCATATTGTTATGAGAAACTAAAATATATTTAGCATTAATATGATTAATTAAATCTTCAAATTGTTTAGATGCCGTTTTTGTACAATATTTACTTTTAAGATTTTTTCTATCCATCTTTTTTGCAACGCCAAAAACCTCAGGCTTTTGCCAAGTGGCAACATTTTCTAAAAGATGATAAGCGTCGCAATATTGTCGAGAATTATAAGGTGGGTCAATATATACAATATCTGCGTTAACTCTTCTTACAAGATTATTTGCATCTTCACAATATATTATATTATTCATATTAACTTCTCT
>CANQTY010000082.1 GCA_947626895.1 uncultured Bacilli bacterium | reverse complement strand
ATTTTGCCATTGATTCGTTTAGAAATAGGAGCACTTGCTCGATGGACTCCATCAAAAGTAGTGACAATTAAACCATATGTCGCAGATGTTTATCCAAATTTATTTGGACATGATAGTACAGATATTTTAACTGTTACTCCAGAAAGAACATTTTGGGAAAAGATTTCTATTCTTCATCATGAAGCTAATCGTCCCGAACACTCTCCATTACCAAGCCGATATTCTAGACATTATTATGATATTTACCAAATGACATTAACCAATGTAAAAGAGTTAGCTTTGGAGCAAATGGATTTACTAGATAAGGTCGTGAAATTCAAGCTTAAATTTTACCCTCAAAGGTGGGCAAAATATGAGGATGCAAAACCAGGAACATTAAAACTAATCCCTCCCGAATATCGTTTACCTGCTTTGAAAGCAGATTATATTGCGATGAAGGATATGTTATATGGAGATATTCCTAGTTTTGAAGCTGTCATGGAAACTCTGAAACATTTAGAAGACGAAATTAATAAAAAATGTTAAAAAATAAGTGACAACTTTCCATATTATATAAGATTTGTTTTATTAAGAAAGACTTTAATTAAACATAAATTCAAAATTGCATAGATAAGAGAAAAATGATTCAAACTGTAAATTCTTTAATAGTGGATACTAAACATACTGCAAAGATATGTTCATATGCTTTATTGTTTGATCAAGTTAACAAATTAAGCGACGACGAAAATCATTGATAGAAAAGAAATTTTTTTGTCTAATTTGAAAAATGTTCTTTTGTTTTTCATATATTGGAAAAGTAAAGAAAAAGGATGATGCAATGAATAACGTTTCTTTAATTTTCATTCCCTTATTAATTGTTTTTGCAATTATTTATTCACTCATAAAAAAGAAGAATGCTTATGCCTCTTTTTTAAAGGGGACAGGTGAGGGTTTAGACTTATTTAAAGAGGTCTTTCCAAGCGTGATGGCAATGTTTTTAGCAGTTTCTTTACTAAAAGCGTCAGGAATTATTGACGATTTAGCCCTATTATTAGATAAAATTATTCCAGGGATAAAAGATTTTACCTCTATTGTCCCAATGGTTATCTTCCGTCCTATTTCAGGAAGCGCCTCAATTGCGGTATTAGATGCAATTTGCAAGGATGGAGCGGATTCATTTCCTTGTAAGATGGCATCTACTATTCAAGGTGCAACAGATACAACCATTTATGTCTTGAGTTTATATTTTACATCAGTTGGAATTAAAAAATGGAAGCACGCTTTAAAAGTTGGACTTATTGCAGATGTCGCTGGTATTACACTAGGAATTCTTCTTGCGGTTCTTTTCTTACGATAGTATTTATTTTTTTGTTACATCCCATATAGCGGTTTTGGATTTTATTTGAATAGTTACTTAAAATAAATAAGCAAATTTTTCCTCTTTAAATAAAGTATTGTCACTCCTTTTATTTCTGTGAATAAAAAATGCATACGAAAAAATATATTGATTTTATAGCATTTCAGAGTAGAAATATTATCTAATTATAACAATGCAAATTTTTTATTGCCACGTGGTGTAACAAATGCTATGTTTTTTGTCACGGGAAGTAAAAAAGGTATGATCGATTTAAATGAAGTTTCTGTTATGAAAATTATCCATCAGCATAGAAAAAAGCTAAAGTATACGCAAGAAATGATGGCAAAAGAATTAGGTATAAGCCGATCGGCTTATGCATTAATCGAAAACAATCAACATCATCTTCGATTTGATATGTTTATTCAAATATTGAATGTTTTAAAAATACCATTCTTTGCTTTTAAAATAGGGAATGTATATTATTTACCATTTACAGAAGAAGAAATTCGTTGGATGAATGAAAAAATTAAAAGATTTTTTAGTCTTACTTCTATGATGATAAATGAAAATTTCTTTCTAAGCGAATCTTGGTGGTAATATCAAAAGAAGGAAAAATTGGAAAGGGAGAAATTATTATGTATGAAGATCAAGAATATTATCTACAATTAATTCGTAGCTATCGAAAAAAACGAAAATATAATCAACAATATTTGGCTGATTTATTAAAAGTACCACGTACAACTTATCAAGCTATTGAATCTGGTAGAAATCGCTTAAAGCTTGAGGATTTCACGCGTATTGTAAATATATTGCAAATCCCTCTTAGTGAATTAGAAGAAGAGGATCATTATCTAGTTGATTTAACCAAAGAAGATATTCTGCAATGGTCGCAAGTATTTACCAAATTTCAAACGGCTATTGAAATAGTTGAAAACGAGAAAGAAGTAAAAATAAACTTCAAGACAAAACAAAAAATCTAATAAGTCTTCATAAAAGGAGCCTCGGCTCTTTTTTAAATGGAATAAAAGATTTTTTGATGCGTCTTAATAGACTTACTTTAATCACATCTGCATTAGAAAAATATCCTAAAAATTTAATGAAATCATTAAATCGTTTTTATAGTGCCTTAAAAGTGTTATTTTGCAAACTAATTATATTTCCATGTTCTCCAAGGAACTTCAGTCGCGCCATTTGTGCCTTGACTAGAAATTGTTCCGTTAAGAGCGTATAGAGTTGAATTGAACCAAGTTGTATCTTTTAAAGGTACTTGTTCATTGCTACAAATAACGGAAGTTTCATTTCCTAGGGTTTTAAATATAATGTTACCATTTAATGATTTTTGCTTTTTTGCTGTGTAATCATAATAACTTGGAACATAGATATTTGGAGTATATTTTCCTAATCGATTAATTGCATCTTGTGTAGGGAAAGTTCCTAAATAATTTTGAGTATATTCATTACTTCCTGCGATACAAGAAATAATTACATTTTTAGGCTTAATTTTTGAAAGTAATATTTCATTGCTGCTTGTTTTTGATCCATGATGTCCTGCTTTAAATAATTCTACTTCTGGTAATTGATTTAAGGAGACTAGGCTTTGTTCTCCTGATAATTCAAGATCTCCTGTAAATAGGTAATTTTTGACAACATTTTGATAAGTGTATTGAAACAAAACACAAAGAGAATTATCGTTTTCATCCCCTGCTTTAGACTCATAAAATCTAGTTTTTAAGAAAGTCATAGAAACAGAGTCTGTAATTTGGTATGTTTTCTTAGCTCCATCTGTCTCATTTACACATTGTAAACCATTATAATGAACCGCGCCTTTTGAAACAGCATAATCTCTTGCAGCTTGATATTTTTTATAAATTTGACTTGTTGAACCAGCTTTAGCAAAATCAATGATAGTGCCAACATCATAATAATATAATAGTCCATTATATGTGGTTGATTCACCTTTGTGATTTTTTCCACCAGAATTTCCTACGAAAGCTGCAATATGATCTTGATGGGCATGCGAAACAAGCACGTATTCTAATTTTCCATCTGTGCAATATTGATTAATGTAGTTTATTAAGTGAGAACTACATTCCTCTCTGCTACCAGCATCAATAACAATATCTATATCATTTGCTTTAATATAAATGGCATCTCCATTTTTGTCATTTCCAATTTCAGGTAAATGGATAGAAAATTCCTCTTTTGGTGTATCATCAAAAGAAGATGTTGGAGTTTCTTCAGATGAAGGAAGACTAGAATCAGTTTCATTTGTATCCGTCTTATTACATGCTACAGAAATAAATAGACATGGAATCAATAGTAAGGGAAATAGTTTTTTTAATTTCATAATAACCTCTTTATCTTTTAAAGATATTTTAATTATATCAAAAAGTAGAAAAAAGTCTATATCACCAACGGATTATGTTATAAAA
>CANQTY010000081.1 GCA_947626895.1 uncultured Bacilli bacterium | reverse complement strand
AAAAGAAGAATTAAAAGAAGAAACAAAAGATGAAGTTACAGGAGGTAATCAAATGGATATTGAACATCAAGTAAATATTAATGAAAATGTCAATGTAGTCATTACATTTAAGATTCAAGGAACAGAATGGAAAAAGGCTCAAGATAAAGAATTTAGACGTTTGGCTGCTAATTTAAAAGTCAAAGGTTTCCGTCAAGGTCATGTCCCTCTTGATATGGCTAGAAAGATGGTTTCCCCTCAAGAGGTCATTCAAGGTGCAACTTTAACTACAGTAAATAAAGTTTATTCTAGTGTTTTAACTGAGCATCAATTACGTCCATTTACAGAACCAAAATTAAATATTACCAAATTAGATAATGAAAGCGTGGAAGCAGAAGTGACTTTTGCTTTACCTCCAAAAGTTGAACTTGGTGAATATAAAGGATTAAAAATCGAAAAGAAAGAAGTCGTTGTTAGTGACGAAGATAAAAAAGACTTTATTGAACAATTAAGAAAAGATCAAGCAACGATGAATGTAAAAGAAGGTGAAGCTGCTTTAGGAGATAGTGTAACGATTGACTTTAAAGGCTATATCGATGATTCTCCTTTTGATGGTGGAGAAGCGAAAAACTATGAATTAGAACTTGGTAGTAATTCATTTGTCCCAGGTTTTGAAGATCAACTCGTCGGTATGAAAGAAGGAGAAAAACGCACGATTGAAGTGAAATTCCCAGATAATTATGTAAAATCATTACAGGGGAAACTTGCTCGTTTTGATGTCACTTGTCATGAAGTTAAAGAAAAAGTTTTACCTGAACTTAATGAAGATTTCTTTGGTGAATTAAATCTTGATGGTGTAACAAATGTAGATGAACTTGATGCTTATGCTTTAAAAACTCTAACTGCTCGTAAAGAAAGAGAAAATTATCGAGCATATCAAGAAGCGATTTTAGATCAAGTGATTGCAAATTCTAAAGTCTATGTTGGCGATGCTATTTTAACTCAAGAAGCTCAAACCAATATTGCCAATATTAAAAAACAAGTTGAAAGTAATGGTCTCTCCTTTGAGGATTACTTATCTATCAATGGAATTGATCAAAATAAATTATTAGAAGATAAGAAAAATGAAGCTTTAGATAGCTTTAAACATGTCCTTGTCATTGAAGAAATTTGTCGTAAAGAAAATATTCGTGTGACAAAAGAACAATTAGATGCAAAATATCAAGAAATTGCCACACAATATAATATGAAGGTAGAAGATGTGATTAAGACACTTGAACCAAGTAGAGACCAATTTATTCTCAATATGCGCAATGCCATGTTTGAGGACTTCTTAGCTAAAAATAATCAATAATCTTCTTTTAGGAGGTGATAGGTTATGTCCATGAAATATCCTATTTTAATTAATCGCGGGAATCCTTTAAATCCCAGTTGTATTGAAAAGATTGTTTTGCATGAAAATGAAGAACATTTAGCTATTTCAAGAGCCTCTTCATCCTATGACCAATATATTGTCTACTTAAGTTTACGTCGGGATGAAGAAGGTCGAGAACAAAGCGATAGTTTTTATGAAATTGGCACATTATGTCATGTTGATACGATGATGCGTGATCCAAATCTTACAACCGCGAAAATTACGATAAGGGGAATTAAAAGGGTCATTGTCGAAGATATTCGTGTCGAAGGGGAAGAACCTTATTCTTTCCTCATGGCAAAATGTAAAGATTTAGTCACAATTCCTATTAAATCAAAAGCAAAAGAAGAAAATATTACAAAAAAATTTGAAGATTTTTGTAAGATATTTGTCGATAAAGGTTTAGTCGCTTCTTATATTACTTCTAGACCCTTATCTAGTGAAACTTTAGAGATGGTTTTAGATATCATCGTTTATAAATCAAAAGAATTAGATTTCTTCTTCCGTCAATCTTTCTTAGAGGAAGCTTCTTTAGAAACAAGAGCGAATCTCTTCTTTAGTCTATTTGATGATATACAGATGAAAAAAGAGATTCAACGTGAAATTGATGAAGATGTCCAAAAAAGAGCTAGTCGTGCACAAAGAGAATATATCTTAAGAGAACAAATGCGTACGATTCAAGATAAACTTGGTGAAATCACTGGTGAAGATGATGAAGATGATAAGATCTTATCGCGTATTGAAAGTGATGATTATCCAGAAAATATCAAAGAACGTGTCCGTCAAGAAATGAAGAAGTTAAAACAACTTCCAGCAGGTTCTTTAGAATCATCGATGTTAAAAACATATATTCTTTGGTTAGTAGATTTACCTTGGAATAAGAAAACAATCGATAATAATGATTTAAAAAATGCTCAAAAAGTATTAGATGAAGATCATTATGGTCTAGAAAAAGTTAAAGAAAGAATCATCGAGTATTTAGCGGTTAAATCGATGACGAATTCTTTAAAGGCTCCAATTATTTGTCTTTATGGACCTCCTGGAGTAGGGAAAACTTCTTTAGCAAAATCCGTTGCTAGAGCGCTAGAAAGAAAATTTGTGAAAGCAAGTCTAGGAGGAACTTCTGATGAAGCGGAAATCCGTGGTCATAGAAGAACTTATGTCGCTTCCATGCCTGGAAAAATCATCAAGGGAATTAAAAATGCAGGAGTCTCTAATCCTGTGTTCTTACTTGATGAAATCGATAAATTAACAGCGAATAGTCATGGTGATCCTGCCTCGGCACTTCTTGAAGTACTTGATCCTGAACAAAATGCACTATTCCAAGATAATTATCTAGAGGAAACGTATGATTTAAGTAATGTCTTATTTATTTGTACCGCAAATTATCTAGAAAATATTCCTCCAGCATTAAGAGATAGACTCGAACTGATTGAATTAAATACTTATACCGAAATTGAAAAACTCAATATCGCTTTAGAGCATTTAATTTCTAAACAATGTGAACTCAATGGTTTAAAACCATCGATGATTGAATTTGATGAAGATGCGATTCTTCAAATCATCCGTTATTACACTAGAGAAGCTGGGGTTCGTGAACTTGAAAGAAAGATTGCTACCTGCTGTAGAAAAGCAATTGTTGAGCTTCTTAACAATAGCAAAAAGCGTAAAATTCATGTCACAGTGAAAAAGATTAAAGAATATTTAGGTACTGAAATCTTTGATTACACACATGAAAATAAAAAAGAGACCATTGGTGTAGTTACAGGACTTGCTTATACTCAATTCGGCGGGGATATTCTTCCAATTGAAGTGAATTATTTTGCAGGCAAAGGTGGTTTAGTTTTAACAGGTAATTTAGGTAATGTCATGAAAGAATCTGCCTCGATTGCTCTTGACTATGTAAAAGCGAATGCTTCGCGATATAAAATCGATGAAAGTTTCTTTATGGAACATGATATTCATATTCATGTCCCAGAAGGTGCTGTCCCTAAAGATGGTCCTTCCGCGGGTATTGCCCTTACTGTAGCAATTGTTTCCGCGGTGAAAAAGATTCCTTTAAAAGCTACAGTAGCTATGACTGGCGAGGTCAATCTTCGTGGAGAAGCTTTAGCCATTGGAGGCTTAAAAGAAAAGACTCTTGCAGCCTTGAGAAATAGCATTGAAAAGGTCTTAATTCCTAAAGAAAATGCGAGAAATATCGATGATTTACCAAATGAAGTCAAACAAGGTATCACCATTAAACAAATCGAATGTGTTGATGATGCTTTAAAGGAAACTTTAGTCAGTTATGATTTTCTCTAAAGCCCATTTCTATATATCCTCGAAAAAACCATTACATAAGAAAAAAGAAGTTTTATTTATCGGTCGTTCAAATGTAGG
>CANQTY010000080.1 GCA_947626895.1 uncultured Bacilli bacterium | reverse complement strand
GCTTTAGATGTAGATACTTCGTATAAAGTGATGAACTTTTTAAAAGATGAAGCCAAAAAACGTACGATATTTATGGTATCTCATGATGCTAGTTTATTAAGAAAATATGTTGATGAACTATATGTCATTGAAAATCAAAAAATAGATAAACTCATTTTACGAAAAAAAGAAGGTAATGATACCCATGTTCCTCATAAAAAGACTGAAGGGAATTTATCTTTATCTTTTGTTTTTAAGTATTTTAAAACATGCTTTAAAAGAAGAAAAACAAATGTATTTCTTTGCATTTTTGCTATCTTTTTTAGCCTATTTACTATTGGATTTTCTTTGCTTTTGACTGATAAAGTTGGTGAAGAAATTAAATTAAGTTTTTCAAGTTTAATGGACCAAGATCAAGTGTTATTTGAACAAAATGATGATGGTAAAACTCTTGAAAAAATCACGATTTCTAAAGAAGAGGCTAGTGAAATGATTACTCGTAATCCCTTTTTTGAAAGTTATGGTTATTACTATTTTGGGGATTTTGAACGGCAAATTAAAGATGTTAATGAATGTGTTTATGTTCATGATGGGGAAATTCTTCGCTTTCCAAGTTTAGACCTTCGTTCTTTAAGTGAAACAGTTTTAATTGAAGATATTCCTACCTCAATTAAAATCTATCCATATCGCCCAACAACGTTATTAAACGATGAAGGAATATTGGGTTTAAAACGTAGTGATGTACGTCTTCTTGCAGAGGCTTTATCTTTAGAAAATACCGACGCAAGTAGTTTATCGAATTATCTAGAATTCCATTCGGTAGATTTAAGTTTTTGCTTTGAAAATAAAGATTGGAACTATAAAAATGAATTTCCTTTTCGCTTAAAAGGCTTCTTTATTAGTGATGATCGACCTCTTGTTGCCCATACAAATCCTTTTTATAGCCAATATGTATTTGAAACGCAAATGAGACTTCCATTTTCTGATGATATGAATCGAATTGAAACTCTTCCTTGGACGATTAAAAGAGCAACATATATTCGCGCAAAGAAAAACCAAGAAGAAAATGCCTTAAGAGCCTATTTTCAAGGAGAGGATTATCCTTTATATGACCTTGAAAAGATCACTAGTGAACTTCATCCAAACATATTTTCAACTTATCATGATCGAAAATATATGGTAAGTTATGCTTCAGAGGGAAAAATATCTTATCAAGATGCTTTAAAAGTCAGTCATCATGATGAAAATATGCTTTTTCCTATTGCTTTACCTTATAGTATTTCAAAAGAAATTTTGACTAGTGGCTTTTTAAATACGATTTTATTATCTCCTTCTTCTTCCTCTTTAGAGGACATCGAGCTTTACTATGATGATTTAGATGAAAATATCGACCAAATCGATATTGTCAATATGGATTTTGGAGAACATATAGCTTCAGGAAATCTGATTTCATCTGCGCTTAATAAAGGAGTAAGACTAGCTTTTGAACCCCAAGAAATAAGCTATGGACTTAACGCGGATTCTTATCATGAAATAGAAATTAGTTCTTCTTTAGCGACCCTTTTATTTTCCTCGAAAGAATTAGCAGTAAATCAAAGAATTTATCTATCTTTTCATCAATTCATCGATAATAAGAACGTTTTTAAAAAGACTTCTTTAGTCGTTTCGGGAGTTTTTGAAGATGAACGAAATTTAATCCATCAGAAACCCTTTTGGTTTCAAATCTTAAGTGTATTAGATTTAGGATATGATTTAAGTGATATTCGCGTTTCTTCTTATCTTTTAAAAAATGATTTAGATATAGAAACATTACAAGCGTTATATCCATCTTTTATCTTTTCTAATCCCTTAGAGGATATCTATCAAAACGTCGATAATGTTTTATCGATGCTACAGATTATCTTATTTTCCTTTACAATCTTATTATGCGCAGCATCTATCGGAATTCTTTTTATCACGATTCAAAACACCTTAAAAGATGCCGCGAAAGAAATTGGCTTATTAAAAAGTTTAGGAACAAATAAAAAATCGATGATTCTTTTATATTTTTCCTTATCTTTTTTATATTCCTTCATAGGGCTTATCTTAGCAAGTTTGATGGTTATAGCAATCGATAAAGTTTTACTAGTCTTTTATTTTGAAAAACCTTTTGATTTTAGTTTACCTTTATCGACTTTAAAAGCCATGGTCTTTTTCCATTTAGTACTTTCTTTGCCTTTAATTATTCTTTTATTAATTGCTCCTTTAAGAAAAGAACCTGTCTTTTTATTAAAGCAGTATTATTAAAAAAGATTTTATAAATCTTTTGATTATGTTAAACTAATCGAGAAGAAAAGAGGTGCTTTATGAGTCTTAAAGCTGGAATTGTAGGATTACCAAATGTAGGAAAATCCACCTTATTTAATGCTATCACAAATTCCCATATCGAAGCGGCAAATTATCCTTTTGCCACTATTGAACCAAATTCAGGAATTGTGGAATTAAAAGATGAACGTGTAGATCATCTAGTAGAAATTTTTGCGCCACGGAGAGTGGTACGCGCTACGTTTGAATTTATCGATATTGCAGGACTAGTAAAGGGAGCCTCGAAAGGGGAAGGATTAGGAAATCAATTCTTAGCCAATATTCGTAATGTCGATGCTATTTGTCATGTCGTTCGTTGTTTTGAAAACCCGGATATTATCCATGTGGAAAACACAATTGATCCTTTAAGGGATATTGAGACAATTAATTTAGAGCTCATTTTCGCAGATTTAGATACAGTAAATAAAAGATTAGGAAAAGTTGAAACAAAAGCTAGAACTTCAAAAGATAAAGCTTCGGTCGAAGAATGTAATTTATTGACACTTTTAAAAAGCCAATTAGAAAAAGAACTTCCTCTTCGAAACTTAGAATTCACTAAAGAACAAACTCTTTTACTAAAAAGTTATGGCTTATTGACTTTAAAGCCTGTGATATATGTTGCAAATGTATCAGAAGAAGACTATTTAAATTTAGAAAATTCGAAACATTATCAAACGGTTGTAGAATATGCGAAAAAAGAACATGCTGAAGTCGTAGCAATTTCCGCGGCAATTGAAGAAGAATTATCTTCACTCGATGAAGAAGATAAAATGGCTTATTTAAATGATTTAGGAATGAAAGAAACTGGACTGAATCGTTTAGTTAGTAAAGCCTATTCTTTATTATCTTTATCGACTTTTTTTACCGTTGGACAAGATGAAGTTAGAGCTTGGACGTTTAAAAATGATATGAAAGCTCCTCAATGTGCGGGAATTATTCATTCTGATTTTGAAAAAGGATTTATTCGCGCGGAAACATATCGTTATGAAGATATCATGAAATATCGTTCGGAAAAAGCTTTAAAAGAAGCAGGAAAAATCCGCAGCGAAGGGAAAGATTACATCGTTCAAGATGGCGATTGTTTACTCATTCGCTTTAACGTATAAGGAGTTTTATGAGAATTGGTCATGGTCGCGATATTCATCGTTTCATTTTAAATGGTAAACCCCTTATTCTTGGAGGAATTTCTATTCCTTATGAAAAAGGAATTGACGCGCATTCTGATGGGGATGTTTTACTTCATGCTTTAAGTGAAAGCATATTGGGCGCTCTTGCTCTTGGGGATTTAGGTACTTATTTTCCTGAAGATGATAAGCATTATGAAAATCTTGATTCTAAAGTAATCTTAAATAAAGCTCTAGAAATGATGAAAGAAAGAAAATATCATCTTGTTAATGTCGATATTGATTTCATCACTCAAAAGCCTCATTTAAGAAAATATATCTTAGAAATCCGTACTTCTTTAAGTAAATTACTTAGTTGCGATATCAGTCAAGTTTCACTTAAAGCCCAAACAAATGAAGGTCTTGA
>CANQTY010000079.1 GCA_947626895.1 uncultured Bacilli bacterium | reverse complement strand
AAAAAATAACAAAAATGAAGTTTATGAACAGCACTATGCAAAAAAATATTGAAAATTTTTTGCTTAATTTTTTTATGAGTTGTGGATATTTATTAATGAGAGGTGATGAAATGAAAAAATATGTTTATCAGTGTTTTTCCACTGATTGCGGTCTTGCTTGTCTAAAGACCATGATGAATTATTACTTAGACAAGGAAATCTCTTACCTAGGGGAAGAAAAAGAATATTCTTTCTTAGAACTTCAAGATATTGCTCACCAAAATGGGTTACTTCTTGAAGGTGTACAATTTGAAAATGGGGACCTAAATGAATTAAAGCCCTGTATTCTTCTTTTCGAATATGAAAAGATGAATCATTACGTTTTCTTTATTAAAAAGAAAGGAAAGTACATGGAAATCTTTGATCCTCAATTTGGGATAAGAAAGCTAAAAATGAATGATTTTCTATCTTATTTTACAGGGTATGCTTTAATTACGCATCAAGAAAAAAAGAAAGAAAAACATCATAAGATGAACTTCTTTTATCTAAAAGACATTCTTTTAGAGTGTTTTATTCTTTTACCTTTCTTTCTTCTTTATTTTTTCTTTTCTAAAGAACAAGTATTTCCTTATTTAATCTTACTTAGTGCAGTTTTCTTATTATTTATCGATCACATCATTACTTTAATAAGGATGCAAAGATTTGATAAGAAACTAGAAGTATTTATTAAAGAACATCCTACACTAGATGAAAAGATTATCCAAAAGCTTTATGTCTATAAAGGAGCTAAATTTTCCTATATTAAGACGATGTTTATTGCTTTTGCTTTACAAATTCTTTTCTTTATGTCGTGTCTTGAAACACAGATTGGACTCATCTTTATTCCTTTATATTTATTATATTTCATCTATCAATCGATGTTTTATTATAAAAGAAAGGAAGCTAGAATACACCTTGATTACTTAGAAAGGGAAAGAAAAGATAGCTATGAAAAGTATCTTACCCTCAACCAATATACGAAAAAGTATGTGGTACGACATGAAATAGAATACTATATCATCTATATTTTAGTCGCTTTACTAAATACGATTTACTATTTCATCTTACATGTAGACTTAAATATCCTTTTACCTTTAAGTTTATTCTTCATTTATTTAGTTTCTAGAAATGATATTGAGACTTTTGAAAATCTTTCTAGAAAAGTAAGTATTGGTGAAGATCTTCTTCTTTCCCTTAAAAAGGAAGAATAAAAAAATATTAAGTAGACTAATTAATCATTTAACTAACACTTATTTGATTAAGAAGTCTACTTATTTTATTAGACTCTTTCATAAAATCATTTATGAAAAAAGAAAATAATGTTAAAATAAGCTTGTAGGTGAACAATGGAAATAGAATTAAGTTATTTTAACGAAGTAGATTCCTCTTATGATTCTTTACAAGATCATTTTTTAGGCTTAGCAAATTTAGTCTTTAAACATCTATCTTTAGATGATTTTTTTATTCTTGAACTTACTTTATGTGATAATAATAAGATTCAAGAATTAAATAAAGAATATCGAAAAATTGATAGACCCACAGATGTTTTATCTTTTGAATATGGATATAAAGATGAACTAAAAATTAAAGATATGCCTAAATTTCTTGGGGAAATCTATATCTCTATAGATAAAACTATAGAACAAGCTAAACTATATAAGCATTCATTTTTAAGAGAAATATCTTTTCTTTTTGTTCATGGATTATTACATCTTTTAGGATATGATCACATGAAAAAAGAAGATGAAGAAGTGATGTTTAAAATTCAAGATGAAATTCTTGATCCATTGAATTTATAGGAGTTTTTTTATGAAAATTGAAGAATTAATTAATAAAGCAAAAGAAGCACAAAAATTATCTTATTCCCCTTATTCTAAGTTTCCTGTCGGCGCGGCAATCCTCATGAAAGATGGGGAAGTAGTTCTTGGTGCAAATATAGAAAATGCCTCATATCCTTTAAGTATTTGTGCAGAAAGATCTGCTTTATTTTCTAGTCATTTAAAAGGCTATAAAAAAGAAGATATGGTTGCTTTTGCTTTATATGGAAATACAGATAATTATATTTCTCCTTGTGGAGCCTGTAGACAAGTAATTTCTGAATTATATCCTAGTGATGCACCTATATATTTAGCAAATAAAGAAGGGAAATATATAATAACTACCATTAAAGAATTATTACCCTTAGCGTTTAGTGATGGAGATTTAAATTCATGAAAGCTGGATTTATTACAATTATTGGAAAAACAAATGCTGGTAAATCCACTTTATTAAATACCATTTTACAAAAGAAAGTAGCAATAGCTACATCGAAAGCTCAAACGACAAGAAATGCGATTCAAGGAATCTATAATTCTAGTGATGTACAAATGATTTTTATTGATACTCCAGGACTTGTTAAACCTCATCATCATTTAGATGATTATATGAAAAAAGAAGCTCTTTCTTCTTTAGCGGATGTTGAAGCTGTCATTTTTTTAATCGATAGTAGCGCGCCTCTTGATTATGCCTTTAATCAAGAAATGAAGCATCGACTTGAGACCTTAACAGTTCCTTTATTTGTAGTTTTTAATAAGATTGATTTAGCTACTTTTCAAAAGATGGAAGAAGTGAAAAAAGTTTATAAAGAATTATTTCCTAAGGCTCTATTTAAAGAAATATGTGCAAAAGATGGCTTTGGAGTGAAAGATTTACTTAACGATATCACTTCTATTTTACCAAGTCATGAAGCTTTTTATAGTGAAGAAACAATTTCTAATCATCCTGTTTCTTTTTTACTACAAGAATTAATTAGAGAACAATTATTATTAAACTTAAGAGATGAAGTTCCTCATTCTTGCGCCGTGAAAATTGTCCATATGGAAAGAAAAAGTGATTCTACGCATATTGATGCGACCATCTTTGTAGAAAGAGAATCTCAAAAAGCGATTGTAATTGGTAAAAAAGGCAGTATGATTCGAAAAATTGGCACTAACGCTAGAAAAGAAATAGAAGAAATATTACATCGCAAAGTCTATTTAGAATTAAGTGTTAAAGTCGGTGATGATTGGAGAAATTCTCTTCGACTTTTAAAAGATTTAGGATATCAAGATTAAGTGGAATTAGAATTACAAGGAATCGTTTTAAGATCAATTCCTTATGGGGAAAAAGATGCAATGGTAACGATATTAACAAAGGATGGTATCGTTGGTTTTTATGCACGTGGACTTCTTTCTATTGCCTCAAAAAATGCTGGAGGATGTTTAATTTATGTGCATTCTAATTTTTTAATTTCCGCGAAAGAAGAAACTTTAACTTTAAGAAAAGCTGAATTAATTCATTCCTATTATAATTTATATGAGTCTTTAGAAATCATGACATCTTTAGCTTTAATTAGTGAAGTGATTTTAAAAGTAGTTAATGAAGATGAAAAAGATTTATATGTCCATTTTTTAAAAGTTTTAGAATTATTAGAAAAAAAACAAGATCATCTCACTTTAATCAGCATGCTTTTATTTCATATCGTTAAAATTTCTGGATATGGCTTAACTTTAAATCATTGTGTTTCATGTGGAAAGACAAATAATATCATTCATTTATCTTTTAAAAAAGGAGGATTTCTTTGTTATAAATGTAATCAAGAAAATAAAAAAGAAATCCCTATTTATTTAAAGACTTATGCTTTTTTAGATAAGATGAATCTAAAAGATTATGAAGGTCATCATTTTCCTCAAGAAATATCAAAAAAAATCATCAAAGATTTATTAGATTATTTGAAAGAAAAATTTGGAATTTCTAAATGGAATGGGGAAGATTTATTTATCTCCACGAATTTTAAATAATTTTGAAGAAAAAATTT
>CANQTY010000078.1 GCA_947626895.1 uncultured Bacilli bacterium | reverse complement strand
CGTTTTTTTAAAAATAAAGCTTTTGAAGAACACTATTAAATATTTTTGATTTTCTTTGCATTTAATTGCACATTTAGGAATTTAATTAGTTTCAGACATAAAAAAATTTCATCCGAAGATGAATTTTTTTTATTTAAGATTATAGGTAATCCTTTAACGAATGATTTTATTAATCTTTACTTGATAAGGATTATCACATTTAACAGTCACGGTTTCACCGACCTTATGACCTAAAATCGCTTGAGCAAGTAAACATTCATTAGAGATTTTTCCATTGAATGGATCAGCTTCCGCGGATCCGACAATTGAATATGTATCAGTTTCATTTACATCTAAAGAGATGAGTTCAACTTTACAACCAACACTTACAACTTTTGTCGATTTATCACTTTTGATGATTTTTGAATGTGAAAGGAGATGTTCTAATTCACTAATTCTTCCTTCAACTTCAGCTTGTTTATTTCTCGCCGCGTCATAATCCGCATTTTCAGATAAGTCACCTTGCGCTCGAGCCTCATTTAATTCACTAATGACCTCGGGGCGAACGACATTTTTTAAGTGATTCAATTCCTCGATTAATTCAAGTCTACCTTCTTCTGTTAATATATTTTCTTCTTTTTCCATTTTGTCCCTCCTAAAATCTAAATTATTATATACAAATCTAGTTAAAAATACTATGTTTTTTTCTAATTTTCATCTTCTGATTCGTATTCTTCTAGAACTTCATCAAGTTCATCGTATTCTTCATCCGTTTCTATATCACTAACCGTTCCATCGGGTTCAATAACTCCAGCGATTAATTCATCAGGGGTTTCTTCATGATAGAAATAGACATAGTTTTTTTGTGATTTTTCACTATGGTAAGTAAAATAAATCTGTAATTCTTCTTGTTTTCCATCTTCATCGATAAAGATGATCTTATTATCTTCAATTTTCATTTTCTTCCTCCTAGCTAAATATGATTCTAAAATAATTTGTGCTGCAAGAGCATCGACAACAGCTTTTCTTTTTTTTCTTGACATATCTGCGTCTAATAAATATCGCGTAGCTTCTAAAGTTGTAGCTCTTTCATCCACCAAAGCGACAAATACGTTAGGGAGTCTTTCTTCAATCATCTTTTTAAATTCTCTTGAAAGCGATGAACGTTGAGATTCACTACCATTCATATTCAAGGGTAAACCTAAAGCGATTTCATGAATATCTTCTTTCTTACAATAATATTCTACTCTTTCTAAAGCTTTTAGGAAGTCTTTATCATCAAATCGAAAAGTTTCTATGGGACTTACAATAATTCTTGTAGGATCACTTAAGGCAATTCCTAAAGTACGATCTCCTAGATCTAGGCCTAAAACTCTACTATTGATCATGATTCAAGTACCTTTCTAATTTCTTTAAATGCATCGACAAGTTTACTAGGGTCTTTTCCTCCTCCTTGAGCGACATCTTTTCTTCCTCCCCCACTTCCTAAAGTCATAAGGGCAACTTTTTTCACTAAATCTCCTGCACTAAACTTCTCTTGTAAAGATTTAGAAACACTACACATATAAGAAATCTTCCCATCTTCTACTAAGGCAAGTAAGATAATAGAAGGATCATAAACTCCTTTTAAATGATCAAATAAAGAAGAAAACATCTCTTTATCCATCCCTGAAAGATGTCTTAATAAAACTTTTTTATTATTGATCACTTCAAAAGCAGATAAAAATTCTTTGGCTTTTAAGCTTGATAAAGAATCTAAAAATTCATGATTCTTTTTCTTAAGAGAAGTATTTTCTTCAATTAAAGATTTAATTTTTAGGCTATTTTCAGCAATATTTTTAGCTCCAAGTAAAGTAGTCACTTCTTGAAGTTTTTGATTTTTACTCATGAAATATTCATAGGCACTAAAAGAAGTTTTTACTTCAATTCGACGGATTCCTGAAGCAATTGCTCCTTCACTTGTAATCACAAATAAACCTAAATCTCTTGTATTTTTAACATGTGTTCCCCCGCAGAATTCTTTTGAGACATCCCCAAAAGAGACAACACGAACAATTTCTCCATATTTTTCAGAAAATAAAGCCATTGCACCACTTTTTTTAGCTTCCTCAATAGGCATTTCTTGAATATCACTATCGATTTCTTTATAGATAAAGCTATTGACTTCTTTTTCAATTTCTTGAAGTTCATCATTACTTATTTTACGTGGATAATTAAAGTCAAATCGCGCATATTCATCACATACATAACTACCTTCTTGATGGACATCTTTACCTAAAACATGTTGTAAAGCACTTTGTAAAAGATGTAAAGCACTATGATTCTTTTGAATCTTTCTTCTTCTTTCTTTATCAAGAGTTAAAGTTAAAGTATCACCAATATGTAAAGAACCAAAATTTACTTTTACATGATGTAAATGTTGATGATTTGGGGCTTTTATTACATCCGTGATTTCCCCTTCAAAATCCGAAGAAGAACATGTACCTATATCATGAATTTGACCTCCAGAAGTGGCATAGAAATTTGTTTTATCAAAGATTACTTCCCCTTCATCATCTAAAACATCTACTTTTTTACCATCTTTAAATAATCCTATCACTTTCGAGGTTAAATCATCGATTTCATAAGTAAAAATCGATTCACTTACAAATTCTAATAAATCTTGTGCTTGCGCTCCCATGGACTGGAGGTCCCCTCTTGAGGCTCTTGCTCTTTCTTTTTGTGCTTTCATTTCTTTTTCAAAACCAACTTGATCAACTTTGATACCTTGTTCTTGAGCAATTTCTTTGGTTAATTCAAAAGGAAAACCATAAGTATCATATAATTTAAAAGCGTCACTTCCTGGAAGAATATCGCTTACATCCTTTAACATTTTAGCAAGCATTGCTTCACCTGAAGCAAGGGTTGAGGCAAACTTTTCTTCTTCAAAGCGAATCATCTTCATAATTCTTTCTTCATGTTCATATAAATAGGGATAATAATCTTCCATATTCTTACTTACTAAAGGAACTAAGGTATATAAATATGGTTTATTAATCCCTAATTTCTTTAAATAACGCACTGCACGACGAAGAATTCTTCTTAAAACATACCCTCTTCCTTCATTTGAAAAAGAAGCACCATCGGCAAGAGCAAAAACACAAGTACGAATATGATCTGCAATAACGCGATATGCCATTTTATATTCCCCTTCATAAGGATAAGAAGAGACTTTTAAAATCGCCTCAATATAGGGATAAAATAAATCTGTTTCAAAATTTGTTTCTGTTTCTTGAAAAATACATGCTAAACGTTCAAGTCCTGCGCCAGTATCGATATTTTTTCTAGGTAATTCTTTATATTCTGATCTTGGTTTACCTAGTTCAGCATTATATTGAGAAAAGACAATATTCCACATTTCAATATAACGGTCATTTTCAATATCCTCAAAAAGGAGACGCTCCCCTAAATGTGATGGATCATATTGTTCACCACGATCAAAATAGATTTCCGTATTTGGACCACATGGGCCTTCACCAATTTCCCAAAAATTCTCTTCAGATGGGACTAAATGAGTAGAATCAATTCCTTGTTCAATCCATAAGTTTTTTGTTTCTAAATCACTTGGATGATAGGTGATATATAACTTTTCTTTAGGAATAGCAAAATACTTTTCACTCGTGAGTAATTCATATGCCCATGGAATGACTTCTTTACGAAAATAATCACCGATAGAAAAGTTTCCTAACATTTCAAAAAAGGTATGATGACGTGCTGTTTTTCCAACATTTTCAATATCATTTGTACGAATGGATTTTTGGGCATTGGTAATACGGTGATGGATGGTGGTTTCACTTCCATCAAAATATTTTTTTAAAGCTGCAACACCTGAATTAATCCATAATAAAGTCGGATCATTATGAGGAATTAGACTCGCTCCAGGCTCAATATAATGGCCTTTTGAAGCAAAAAAGTCTAACCACATTCTTCTAATTTCTGCACCTGATAATTTTTTCATAAGTCCCCCTATAAAATAAAAAAAGCATCTTCAGGAACGAA
>CANQTY010000077.1 GCA_947626895.1 uncultured Bacilli bacterium | reverse complement strand
CATTCTTCTAATTTCTGCACCTGATAATTTTTTCATAAGTCCCCCTATAAAATAAAAAAAGCATCTTCAGGAACGAATTTTTTCGCGGTACCATCCTGATTTGCTTTTTAGCACACTTAATTTAATAGTATTAACGCTACCAACGGATGCTTTCACATCGTTTTCCAAAGTGGCACATATCTTTCTTATGGAAATCTTTCACCAAATGATTTCTCTCTAAGCATAAGAAACATATTTCTCTTCTTCAACAAACATCGTTATTATAATCATCTACACCTTTAATTTCAATAAACGCTATTGAAATTAGAAAAAATCAATATGTCATTTCAAAAGATTAATCTCATTTTTGTCCCAATTATTATAAACGGTATAAAAATCCTAATAAACTATTAGTTCAACTTTTGAAATAAAATTCACTATACAACAAAATATTAATTTTTGCTAACATAACTATATATCAACTCACTTTTGGTGATTGCTCCATCCGTACAATAAACTGTGTAATCGATTGTTTCATAATCCCAATATTTTCCCTTTATTATCGAATTCCATTCATCGATAGTACCATTATAACGAATTGTTGAAAGTTTATCGCAATAACTAAGTGCGTAATTTGGAATCACCATCACATTTTTACCAAAAGTAATAGTTGTAATATGGGTCCTTCCACCAAAAATAGGATAAATCGTTGTTTCCGATTCTAACTGTAGTGTTGAACCCGCTTTAGTGCATTTTTTTGCATTCCAAAAAATGCTTTGAAGATTGCTACAATTCCAAAATGCGTTATATCCAATAGAATTCACAGTTTCGGGAATTGTCAGACTTTCAATACTATCGCAATTTTTAAATGCCGAATTACCAATAGAAGTTACAGTGTTAGGAATCGATACACTCGTAAGTCTATCACAACCATAAAACGCTTGATTTCCAATAGTGGTCATATTGTTGCTAAGTTTCACGTTTGTAAGTTCATCACAACTCTGGAATACTCCATCCCCAACGAATGTTACACTATTAGGAATCGATACACTCGTAAGTCCATCACAATTAGAGAAGGCATAATTTTCAATTGAAGTCACACCAGTAGGAATCGTCAATTCACCTTTAAGTTCCTGACAATTACTGAACGCATATGCTGGAATTGCATTACAATTATTCCATTTCAACAATCCAGTTCCTGGCAAAATTGAAATTACTAATGGTGTAAGAACAAGATATGGAATCCAAAGTTTGAAAGCAAGTTTTCCTTTTTTCGCAAGTACGAAACTAAATTTTAAAACCACAATGCTTAAAGCCACAAATAGGATACCAACGGAAATCATAGCGATTATGAAACAAATATATGAAAAATTAAATAACGCCATTACATAAGGAAAAAGAGGACCACACATTAAACAAATAAACGTTGTGGTGGCACAAAATACAATGAGAAAAGAAATACAAAAAAATATAATCACTTTTCGTTTTGCTTTGCGGAATTGCTCATCTAAGCTACTAATTACACGATCCTTACAATTTAAAAGCTCATCTTTTTGGATATACATTGAATTAGCAATAAATTTTCTTTGTGCTTTACTTTTTATTTCTAATGCGAGATCTTTTAAAGAATCATGAATGTCAAGGTAAAGATTCTTTTGATTAGGATATTTTTCCGCAAAAGCATTAATCGCAGAAAAATAGTCTGGATCATCCATAAGCTTATCTGCTATAAAAATGAGTTCAAATGGATTATGAAATTTATGCTTAATTAAAACACGATTAAAATAGGCTTCATGGTCCATTTTATCGATGTTAAGTAACAATTCATTATATTTTTTAATGTATTTAATATGATTATTTTTAAACATCGTTTCTATAAACAAATGCAAATTAGACACATAAAGATTTTTATTTTTTTCTGGAATTAAGTTAAGCAGAAAATCAAAAAGAGAACAAACATCCTTAGGACGTGATTTAGATAATTCAATGCAAATATTGAATAGTTTTGTATGTACCATCTCATTAAAGCCATAAGGAAATAACATCTTTTCAAACTTTTTGGCACCATCTTTTATGAAGGAGCTAAGGATTGCCTTTGAGTTTGCTCCACTTTCAATCCAAAAAACATGCCATCTTGCCTCAATATTACTATCGTCAAGATTAAGTATGTCTTTATAGTATTTGATTGCTTTTTTCTCGCCATACTTTTTTTCAACAGCATGTGCAAATTCAAGATTCAATGTAATGAATTTATTAGGATATCTCACTGTACGAAGAACTTCATCGAATATTTGAAAATCTACATGATTGACTGCAAAATTAAACATATTCTCGCTTAGTGAGGTAATTTCTTTCTCTTTACTCTCAGGAAGCTCGATAAATTCTCTATATGAGGAGAGATCATTAGATGACATTACATTTCTAAAGAGAATATCATAAAAATATTTACGACGTTTTAAATCTAATGTATATGTAAGCGCTTGTTCAAAATCGGTAAAATCAGGATTTTGTAAGGAACTAAGCCGAGCAAACGCTTCTCCATCTGCACAAGAAACACTTGCTAGAAAACGTAAAAAATACGCCTCTCCATCCGTTGGATTAGCTTTAATCATATTGTCAAGATACTTTTTTGCACTCACGAAGTCGTTACGGTGCATCATATCAATTGCTACATTTATCTGCGTTGTATTAGAAATAGAAATTTTATCAGATGAAGCTATCGTAATTGTCTTTTTTACAATAGCAGGACGAATCGCATTTAGCTTATCTATTTTACGTTTTCTTTCTTCTTCACTAATTGCTACTTCATTTGGTAATTCTACTTTACTCATAATAAAAAACTCCTAAAAAAATTCTAACGCATTTTCAAAATAAGATAAATAAGAAAGTTCTTGTTACATAAAATTTAAGCCTTTAAAGTACAAATTTGTTTCTCATTTTTGTCCCAATTATTATAAACGGTATAAAAAATATTTTAATATGCAAAAGGAGATGTCATAGACACCTCCAAATGCATCATTAATAAGGAAAAAGAATGCCTAAAAAGCAATTAAATAATTCGATTCGTGGAATTTACATCAAATAGATGAACCTTATCTAAATTAAAGGAAACATCGATTTCATCTCCTACACGAATCTGTTTTGAGGAAGGAAGTTTAGCGATAATGATTTGATCATTTAAGGCGATATGAATGTAATATTCATGACCTAATAATTCTGAAACAACAACTTTCCCCTTAAACGAATGAGAGGATTCTTCATTTAAAATGCTTTCTGGACGAATACCAAAGCAAATTTCATGACTTTCCCCAATATCTTGATCTTTATAGAATTTATCATGTGCATTAACATAAGCTTTTTTCAAAGGAATATCGACTCCATTTGGTAATTTAATTATTCCTTTTTCATAAGTACAACGGATAATATTCATCGCTGGAGAACCAATAAACGTCGCAACAAATAAGTTACTAGGATTATGATAAATCTCTTCTGGTGTTCCAATTTGTTGAATGTGTCCATCTTTCATAACAACAATTCTTGTAGCCATAGTCATCGCTTCAATTTGGTCATGCGTAACATAAATTGTCGTGGCATTTAATCTTTCATGAAGTTTTGATAATTCACTTCTCATTTGGACTCTTAATTTTGCATCTAAATTGGAAAGTGGTTCATCCATTAAAAATGCTTTAGCGTTACGTACAATGGCTCTTCCTAAAGCGACACGTTGACATTGTCCTCCTGAAAGTTGACCAGGTTTACGATCTAAATATTGCCCTAATTTTAAGATTTTCGCGGCTCTATAAACTCTTTTTTTAATTTCCTCTTCTGGAACATTTTTAATTTTTAAACCATAGGCCATATTTTCATAAACATTCATATGAGGATATAAAGCATAGCTTTGGAAAACCATCGCAATATCTCGATCTTTAGAAGGCGTATGATTGGATAATTTACCTCCAATATAAAGTTCTCCATGAGTGATTTCTTCTAGACCTGCGATCATCCTTAAAGTCGTAGATTTTCCACATCCTGAAGGACCGACAAAAACGATGAATTCATGGGGCTTAATTTCTAAATTAAAATCAAATACTGCTTGAACTCCATTATCATAAATCTTATCGATATGACGTAAGGAAATGAA
>CANQTY010000076.1 GCA_947626895.1 uncultured Bacilli bacterium | reverse complement strand
CACTTGAATTTAGGCAAATTTTTGTTATACTAAGTATGAGGTGAAAAAATGAAAATTTATAAGAAGAGAATTGCAGATCAAATATTAGATTCCCAATTAAATTCATTCGGTGCAACGTTAATTGTTGGACCAAAGGGATGTGGAAAGACTTCGACAGCAAAACAAAAGGCAAAAAGCTTTATTGAATTTCAAGATGAAGATAAAAGAGATGGGTATTTAGCAACCGCAAAAACATCGCCTTCATTTCTTTTAGATGGAGAAACACCTCGCTTATTTGATGAATGGCAAGATGCTCCTTCAATATGGGGAGCAATAAGAAAATCAATAGATGATCGAGGGGAAAAAGGACTTTATATATTAACTGGTTCTTCTTCTAGATTTATTAAAACACCTCATACAGGAACAATGAGAATATCTACAATGATGATGTATCCGATGAGTCTATATGAAAGTGAAGAATCTAATGGGAGTGTTTCTTTATCAGAACTCTTTAATCATCCTGAAAATTTTAAAGGATGTAAATCCTCTTTATCTATGGACGAGTTAATCTTTGCTATCTGCCGAGGAGGATTTCCTGAAAGTTTATTTATAAAGGAAGATAAAAATAAGCTTGCTATTGCTCGACATTTAGTAACACAAACATGTTTAAAAGATATTTCCTATATTGATAATGTGAAAAGAAATCCTGATATTGCAGAACTTATTTTACATTCTTATGCTAGAAATATATGTACTTTAGCTAGTAATAAAACAATTTATCAAGATGTTATTTCCAATTACCAAATATCCGAAAAAACGTTTAATGATTATATAGAAGCTTTAAAAAAGCTTTATATTATTGATGATATTAAAGCATGGTGTCCATCAATTCGTGCTAAAACAAGCATTCGTTCTTCTTATAAAAGAAATTTTATCGATCCCTCTTTAGCAATCGCTTCATTAAAATTATCTCCAAAATATTTTAAAACAGATTTTCGTACTTTAGGATTTCTCTTTGAATCCTTATGTATAAGGGACTTAAAAGTATATAGTTCTATTATGGATGGAGAAATCTCCTATTATCATGATCGTTATGATCTTGAAGCGGATTGTGTTTTACATCTATATGATGGTAAATATGCTTTAATTGAATTTAAGCTTGGGGATCGTGATGTCGATTTAGGAGCGAAACATCTTTGTAAAATAGAAGAGTTAATTATTAAACATAATGAAGAAGATAAAAATCATCCCCTTCGTTTACCAGATTTAAAAATCGTCATAACAGGTTCAGAATATGGTTATAAAAGAGAAGATGGGGTATTTGTTATCCCTATTGGTTGTTTAAAAGATTAAACATATATAAACATAGATTAAAAGAGACAAAATAAAGTATATTAATAGAACATTTTGAAATTAAAAACACTTTAATTTAGGCGATTTTGTTATTTTAAAATAAAAGCTAAAATACTTAAACGACATAAAGGTACTTTAGACGTTAGAAAGAATGTGCTAAAATAAAAAAAGAGATTTGCTTTGAAAGTCAGTGTATGACACTTTGAGGATTATGAAAGGAACTATGATTAAAACATCTATTCGATTTTTTGAAGATATTCCTATAAGAGCCGTTTGGGGTGAAGATGACTTTAAATGGTGGTTTTGTGCTGTAGATATAATAAGTGCTCTTACTAAAAGTAAAAATTCACGTGTCTATTGGGCACAAATGAAACGTCGTAATCCTCAGTTGATTACAATTTGTAAACAACTGAGACTGACTGCAAGAGATCATAAATCTTATCTTAGTGATGTTTTAGATGCAAATGGAGTTCATACACTTATCGCGTTTATTCCTACAAAAAATCGTGAAAATTTTATTCATTGGTTTATAAACATGGGAAGTACTATTGATGAAAAAAGCAAACAAAAAGCATATGAATTATTTGAAAGTGGTCTAATTGATGAAATAGAAGTGGGTACTATTAAAGGTCTTCAACAAATACATTCCTTCATCTTCGGGGGTTTATATGATTTTGCAGGACAAATTCGTAATTTAAATATTAGTAAAGGTGGCTTTGCTTTTGCTTCCTCTTTGTATCTTAAAAAAAATTTGGCACTTATTGAAAAGATGAGTGAAAGTACTCTAGAAGAGATTGTAAAAAAATATGTAGAAATGAATATTGCGCATCCTTTTATGGAAGGAAATGGAAGAAGTACGCGTATATGGCTTGATCTTATTTTAAAGAAAAATTTACATCAGTGTGTCGATTGGAGCAAAATAGATAAATATGATTATCTTGAAGCTATGAGAAATAGTCCTTTTGATGAAGAAGATATTTATAAACTAATTAAAGGTGCATTAACCCCTCGAATTCATGATCGTGAATTATTTATGAAGGGTATAGATTATTCTTATTACTATGAGGAGGAATAAATTGACATTAAACATCATCTTTAAAAAAATATTAGGAAAAAATTTATATTTAAAAATGCCTTATGATTATGTCTTAAATCATAGTTTGGGAGTATTATGAAAAAGAAAATCATTCTCTTATTATTAATTCCATTTTTAACAAGTTGTTTTCATCAATATCCTTTAGTTTCAGGTGATTATATTTCAGAAAGAGTTTTGGAAAATGATTATTTTTCTGATGCTAAATTTAGCTTAATAGAAATTGATGAAAAGACATATAATGAAGCAAACTTCATCAATGTTATTAAAGATCGAGGATCTTATAATGATAAAAAGAATGTAAGAAAAAATCGAAAATATTATCGTTTTAATCTATATATTTTTGTTATTCCTTTAGACAAATTTGTTCAATTTGATATTGGAAAATTTAGCTATATAGATGGAACATCTGGTTTATATAACACTTATTTGAGCTGTTCATCTCCTGAATTTTCACTTGAAAAAACATTCGCAGAATTTGAAAATAGCTATAATAAAGCGGAATTAGGTTTTCAAATGCAATGTGAAGATGAAACTTATCAAGGTATAAGATTTACTTTTAAAAAAGTATAAAAAAATTCTACTGAAAACTTTTCCGAATTTTGAAATAGTTTTCATTATAGTGAAAACTTTTGTATATAATAGATGCTTTTGATATACTGAAATCGGTTATATTATGATTAAAAGAGAGCATTATTTAAAAGAAATTAGACCTTTTTATGAATCTGATTTAATTAAAATTATCGTTGGTATCAGACGATGTGGTAAATCAGTTATTTTAGAACAAGTGATGTCCGAAATTAAAATGAAAAGTGATAATATTATTTACTTAAATTTTGAAAACGAGATGGTACTTGAACAATTTAAAAATGCTCATGATGTTATCATGTATGTTTTAGAACATAAAAAAGAAGGAAAATGTTATCTTTTTTTAGATGAAATTCAAGAAATGAATCAATGGTCTAAAATATGTAAAACTCTTAGATTAGAAAATTGTTCTATTTTCATTACTGGCTCAAATTCTAAATTATTATCTAGAGAATTTACCTTAGAATTATCAGGTAGATTTGTGTCCTTTAAGGTTCGTCCATTTGTATATAAAGAAATAGTAGAATATTCTAAGGAATTAGGAAAAGAAGCAAATATGATGGACTATATCATATGGGGAGGTTTTCCTAATCGCTTTAATAAAAACTCTAAAGAAGAAGAGATTGATTATTTAAATAATCTTAAAGATTCTATAATTTATGATTTAATTGATTACTATCAAATAAGAAAAGTCGATTTATTTAAGAAATTAGTTCATTATGTAATTACCCAAAATGGGAAAATGATAACGATGAATCGCATTCATGAAGCGATGAATCGTTATATTCCTTGTTCGATTAATACCATCATGATGTATATGAATTATTTAAATGAATCCTTGATTATTGAATTCATTAAACAATATTCTTTTAAAGAAAAAAGAGAATTAGCTTTCTATGTAAAACTATATGATGAAGATGTGGCTTTTTCTTCTTTAAGAGCTATCAATAAAGAATATGACTATACACATAATTTAGAGAATATCGTTTATAATGAATTAATCTATATGGGATATTCTTTAAATGTAATCAATATAAATGGTAAAGAAATTGATTTTTTAGCCTCCAAAGAGGGATATCAATATTACATTCAAGTTTCCTTTAGTGTGATTGATCCGAAGACTAAAGAAAGAGAATTATCTTTATTTTATTCATTAGATAATTCTATTCAAAAAATTTTAACCTAAACTTTTATGCTCACATG
>CANQTY010000075.1 GCA_947626895.1 uncultured Bacilli bacterium | reverse complement strand
AGGTTTTAACTCTTTTCGCAACAGCAAAAAATTTTTTTCATTAATATTTGTTGCACTTAGATTAATAATTAACCAATAAGTGAAGAATTTTCGCTTATTATTGACTATTCAATTTTGCATGCTAAAATGTAAGGTATCGAACATTTTAGGAGGATTTTATGGAAGATATTATCCGTCAAATGATGTGTACAAATCGTGGAATTCGGCGCTTTATGGATGCAGTTACAGAATCCTTAAAATTAAGTACCTCTCAAGGAAGAATATTAATCTATATTGAAGGGAAAAATAAGGAAGTTACCGCGCAAGAAATAGCAAGTGAATTCAATATGAAAAGATCGACTGTTTCAGAACATATTAAGTTATTAGAAAATTTAGGATATGTGATAAGAATCGATGCTTCTTTAGATAAAAGAAAGAAATGGATTCATATAACTAGTGCAGGAAAAGAAATTGTTAAAGAAATGAAGATACGATTTAATAAAAATGAAAAGTATTTAGAAAGTTTATTAACAGAAGATGAACAAAAGATTTTCGTGGAAATCTTAAAGAAAATAAGAATGAAATTAAAGGAGGATTATAATGTTTAGGAAACTATTTCGTTATACCAAAGGGTATGTATTAGAAACAATATTATCCCCGATTTGCGTCGGTGTCGAGGCAATCGTGGAAGTTATTATTCCTCTTTTAATGACGGATATCATTAATAATGGTGTAGGAACAGGCGAACTTCCTCCAAATCCAGATTTAATATGGAGAAATGGAATTTTGATGATTGTCATGGCTTTTGTCTCCTTATTATTTGGTATTTTATCTGGAATATTTGCTACAAAAGCTTCCGCGGGTGTAGCGAAAAATTTACGTGAAGATATGTTTAAGGCGATTGAAACGTATTCGTTTAGCAATATCGATAAGTTTTCCACTTCTTCATTAGTCACAAGAATGACCACGGATGTAAATAACGTGCAAATGTCTTTCCAAATGATGATTCGTATTTTGTTTAGAGCGCCAATTTTATTCATCAGCGCATTTGTTTTAACCGCGATTATCAATTGGGTTATTGCGTTAATCTTTTTAGCTTTTTGTCCAATTTTATTATTCGTCGTTATCTTAATTATGATCAAAGCACATCCTTATTTTAAAGTGATGTTTAAAAAGTATGATAAATTAAATTTGGTGGTTCAAGAAAATGTCAATGCTATCCGTACAGTCAAGGCATATGTTAATGAACCAGAAGAAAAAGAAAAGTTTTATATTGCTAGTGAAGATGTGATGGATTTTGCTAAAAAAGCTGAAAAAGTCATTATTTTACAACAACCTTTATCACAACTCATCATGGGAAGTGTCAATATTATTGTCGTTGTTGTTGCTTCTTATATGACTTTAAATGCTATCTTAGCGACTAAAGTAGGGCATATTACTTTATTTATAATGTATGCTCAACAAATCTTATCTTCTTTAATTATGGTCTCGATGGTCTTATTAACCATCATCATGTCTCGCGCGGCTTTAGAAAGAATTTTTGAAGTCATCGAAACAAAAAGCGATATTGTAAATCCAAGTGATCCCTTATATGAAGTAAGTGATGGTTCTATTGAATTTAAAAATGCTTTCTTTTCTTATTCCTCGAATCAAGAAAAACCTGTTTTAAAGAATATCAATTTAAAAATCAATTCAGGGGAAACAATTGGAATATTTGGAGGAACAGGTTCAGGAAAAAGTTCTTTAATTTCTTTAATATCTCGTCTTTATGATGTATATGATGGGGAAGTTTATGTAGGAAATCACAATGTTAAAGAATATGATTTAAAGACATTAAGAGATCAAGTTTCGGTAGTTTTACAAAAAAATGTCTTATTTTCTGGGACAGTAAGAAGTAATTTACAATGGGGAAATGAAAACGCAAGTGAAGAAGAAATGAAAGAAGTATTACGCTTATCTTGTGCAGATGAATTTATCTTAACGAAAGATGAGGGTTTAGATAGTATTGTTGAACAAGGTGGAGTCAATTTTTCTGGTGGACAAAAGCAAAGATTATGTATTGCTCGAGCCTTATTAAAAAAGCCGAAAATCTTAATTTTAGATGATTCTACTTCCGCGGTAGATACAGCGACTGATGCAAAAATTAGAGAGTCTTTTAAAAGCTATATCCCCTCTACTACAAAGATTATCATCGCCCAAAGAATCTCTTCAATTATGGATGCCGATAAGATTATCTTTTTAGACAAAGGTGAAGTAATTAGCTTTGGTACACATGAAGAATTATTAAAAACGAATCCGATTTATCGTGAAATTAGTGAATCACAAATGAAAGGAGTGAAGTAATATGCCCCCGATGAGAAGAGGACCTGCTGGAGCAAAGGTCGAACATCCATTTAGAATTTTAAAAAGAGTTTTTCAAACGATTTTTAAAGTGCATCCCGTCGCGTTATTTGTTGTTTTTGCTTTAATTATTGGTGCAAGTTTATGTTCTACGCTTGCGATTTCTATGGTGCAAAGAATTGTTGATCCGATGGTGAATTACCTAAAAGCGAATGAAAGCTTTGTAGGTTTTGACTTTATGAATGTTTTAATTCCAGTCTTTTTCATGATTGGTCTATTTATTTTAGTCTCAATATTAAATTATAGTTATGCTAGAATCATGATGAACGTATCTCAAGATACTTTAAAATACATCCGTGATCATCTATTTTCTCATATGGAAACTTTACCTTTAAGATATTTTGATACTCGTACTACGGGAGCAATTATGTCTTTATATACAAATGATGTCGATGCTTTAAGACAGATGTTATCACAAAGTATTCCCCAGATGCTATCATCTATTTTTACGATCATCTTTGTTTTAATCATGATGATTATTTATTCACCATTACTAACTTTGGTAACCATTTTATTCACATTAGTTTTAGTCTTTGCTACGCGATTTTTAACGAAAAGATCTGGAGTCTTCTTTTTAAAGCAACAAAGAGATCTTTCTCGCATTAATGGCTTTTGTGAAGAGACTTTCGAGGGACAAAAAGTCGTTAAAGTCTTTAATCATGAAGAAAAAGCAAAAGAGGAATTTGAAAATATCAATTTGGCTTTAGAAAAATCAAATTATTTTGCCAATATGTTCTCGGCGAATGTTGGACCAGTGGCAAATAATATTGGTTATCTTTCTTTCGCGGTCACTGCGATTCTAGGAGCTTTAATTTATTTATATAGTCCAACAATTTTAGGTATTACTATGACTTTAAGCATTGGCGCATTACAAGCTTATTTAGTTTATACGAAAAACTTTTCAATGCCGATTTCCCAATTATCTAACCAAGTAAATTTCATCATGATGGCTCTCGCGGGAGCAAAAAGAATCTTTGATGTCATGGATGAAGCTAGTGAAGTCGATGATGGAGATGTAAGCTTAGTGAATATTAAAAGTGAAGAAGAACTTATCGAATGTGAAGAACATACAGGACATTGGGCTTGGAAAAAAGAAAGAGATGGAAATGTTGAATTAATTCCTTTAAAAGGAGATGTCCGTTTCTTTGGTGTCGATTTTGGTTATGAAGAAAATCAAATCGTATTACATGATATTTCTTTATATGCTGAAGCAGGACAAAAGATTGCTTTTGTCGGGGCAACGGGCGCAGGAAAGACCACGATTACGAATTTAATTAATCGTTTCTATGATGTTCAAGATGGTAAGATTCGTTATGATGGAATCAATATCAATCACATCAAGAAAAGAGATTTAAGAAAATCTTTAGGAATGGTCCTACAAGATACGCATTTATTCACTGGTACTATCGCAGAAAATATCGCTTATGGAAAAAAGAATGCCTCAAAAGAGGAAATCATCAATGCCGCGCGTCTTGCAAATGCTGATAGTTTTATTGAACGTCTCCCTCAGGGTTATGATACGATTATCACTGGAGATGGAGAAAACTTATCTCAAGGACAAAGACAATTACTTTCTATTGCTCGAGCAGCGTTAATTGATCCACCTGTATTAATTTTAGATGAAGCAACGTCTTCGATTGATACATGGACAGAAAGCCTTGTACAAAAAGGAATGGATTCTTTAATGAAAGGAAGAACCGTATTTGTCATTGCCCATAGATTATCAACTGTCAGAAACTCTAATGCAATTATGGTACTAGAACATGGTAGGATTATCGAGCGGGGAAATCATGAATCTTTACTAGAGCAAAAAGGAAAATATTACCAATTATATACTGGTGCCTTCGAATTAGAATAAAAGCAAATAAAAAAGTGTCTAGATATCTAGGCATTTTTTTATTGGAAATAACT
>CANQTY010000074.1 GCA_947626895.1 uncultured Bacilli bacterium | reverse complement strand
CGGTTGTACTAAAAATGAAGATTCTTCCTTAAAACCTTCACAAGGGGATACTTCACAAACAACTGATATAACTTCTAATTCACCTTCATCCGTAGGTGATTCATCAGAAGGTAATTCAAGTGAAGGTACTTCATCTAATGAAAATACCTCGTCAGAAGGTACGACGTCTAGTGAAGAAAATCCACCGAAAAAGGAACTTGTTTATGATGTAACATTACCTACAGTTGAAGATGATGATTTTACTTTTACTTCAAAACAATTTAAAGAAATACCTGTAGAGTATACTCCAACAGAAGACGAAAAAGTTTATTATGAATTAAGCGCAGATCAAACTTATTATATAGTTCATGGTGAGGGGAAATATGAGATAAATGAGGAAACAGGAGAAAGAGAAAAAGTGCTTATCGACCCGTATCGTGGCTCAAGTGTAGTCATTAAGGATTATATTGATGGAAAACCTGTAAAAGAAATTGCAGGTGAAGCATTTGCTTATAATGGAAACCTTGTTTCTGCTTATATTCCTTCAACAATTGAAACTTTTGGTGCAGGCGTATTTAATAGTTGTCCTAAATTAACAACTATTTATTATGATGCTGCAAATGTTAATGATTTACCTGGACGAAACTGGGCATTTTTACCAGTAAGTAATGCCACGAATAAAATTGATGTTTATTTTGGACCAAATGTAGAAAGAATTCCAAATCGATTATTCTTCCCATTAGGAACAGAAACTGAAAGAAATCCCAATATTCAAAATGTTTATTTCTCAAAAGATGCTAAAATTACATCTATTGGAGATTATGCTTTCTATAATTTAAAGAATGCAGTAATACATGATATGCCAGATACAATTGAATCTATTGGTACTAAAGCATTCTATAATAATAAAACAGAAAATCTTAATTTACCTACAGCATTAAAGAGCATAGGGGAATCTGCTTTTGAAGCAAATCTCAATTTAAAACATGTTCAATTTGGTAATCAACTAGATACGATTTCTATGAATGCATTTAGAGATTGTTATGAATTAGTAAGTGTAGATTTATCTACGACTAAGTTAGAAACAATTGGTGAAAATGCCTTTAGGGGTAATGAAAAACTGAAAAAGATTACTTTCCCTGAAACTTTAAATCGTATTGCCGCTAGTGCTTTTGAGGGTAATTCCTCTTTAGAAGTTTTAAGTTTTCCAAGTACATTAACATCTATTGGGGAATCTGCCTTTAAAGACGCAACGGCTTTAAAAGCTATTGAATTAAATGAAAATTTAAAAACAATTGAAAATTCAGCCTTTATGAACGCAACTAGTGTAAGTAAATTAGTGGTTAAATCAACGGCTTTAGATGATTTTAATAAAGGTAATAATATCTTTACTTCTTTAGGAAAAGAAGAGTCAGGTGTTGAAGTTATCTTTACAAATACCGTAAATAAAATACCTGCTAGAATGTTCTTCCCAAGTTCAAATGAAGATTTAGATCCTAACTTAACTAGAGTAGTACTTTTAAAATCAGTCAAGGAAATTCATGATTATGCTTTCTTTGAATTAAATATAGAAACTCTAGATTATGAAGGTTCACAAAGTGAATTTGAATTAATTAATATGCATAATAATATATTTACTGATGTCAATTATTATGAGCAATAAAGGAGGTTAATATGAGATTAAAAAGTTTAACAAAATGGATGGTTATCCCCTTATTATTTGGCGCTTTAGCAATCAATAATATGAAAGATAGTAGTGAAAATAATATGGAAACAAAAAATCTTGAAGTTAAAGAAGTAGTTACGCCTAGTAATCCTTTAACTACACAATATGAAATTTATCCTACACCTCAAAATATATCGTATAAACAGCAAGTTATATCATTAACGAAAAGAGTGAATGTATTCTTTGAATCAGGTATTGATCAATATACAAAAGATAAACTCTATAAAGTTTTATCATTAAAAGATGTGAAGTCTATAAACGTTACTCAAATTACTACAGATGATAATTTTTCTATTAATCTAGGAATTTATGATAGTAATGAAGCTTTAGGTAATCTTTATAAAGATAATGAAGATTTAAATTATATCAATGATGAAATTGATGCTTATTATTTAGATATTCAAGAAAAATCCATCACCATTTTAGGTAAATCTAGTGATGCCGTATTTTATGGACTAGCTAGTTTACAAATGATCTTTGAACAAAGTGATGATGAAATTAGAGCACTTACGATAAAAGATTACTCAAATACTACTTTCCGTGGCTTTATTGAGGGTTATTATGGTATTCCTTGGACCGCGGATGAACGTATGGAATTGATGCGTTTTGGGGAACTTGTAAAGAGTAATATTTATGTCTATGCACCAAAAGATGATAGTTATCATAGTTCTAACTGGCGGGGTCTATATAATCCACGAGATTTAAAAACTTTAAAAGAAGAAATTCAAGTTGGAAAAGAAACGAAAACTCAATTTGCATGGGCTATTCACCCATTTATGAGCGAAGGTACACCAATTACAAGTGATACTCTTGAGGAAGGTAAAAAAGCTGTCGAAGCAAAATTTGAACAAGTTTATGAAGCAGGCGCTCGTCAATTTGTTATTTCCGCGGATGATATTAGTGTTGATGCAAAAGCGAATCCAAATGCTTATGCAGAAGCAGGAACCCTACATAAAAATTTATTAAATTACATGGCAGAATGGAATAAATCTAAAAATGATCTTGGAAATTTAATCTTTGTTCCGACGGCATATAATTTAAATGCCTCGAATGAGTATACAAACTATTTACAAAACTTAGTTGATGGACTAGATTCATCTATACAAATTATGTGGACAGGTGAAAAGGTATGTAGTTCAGTAGCGCAAGGTAAATTTAAAGAATTTAAAGATCTTACTAGTCGTGATCCTATGATGTGGTTAAACTGGCCAGTGAATGATTATTCAACAGATCACTTACTCATGGGTAAAGGAGAAGTTTTCAATAATAAATATATTGATCAAAATTTAGACTTTACAGGTATTGTAACAAATCCTATGCCCCAGGCAGAACCTTCAAAATTAGCGATTTGGGCAACAAGTGATTATGCTTGGAATGTGCATAATTTTGATATGGATAAATCTTATTTAGCTAGCTTTAAGTATTTAGAACAAAATACTCCAGATAGCTTATATGAAATCTGTCAACATCTTGCTAATCCTGCATCAAAATTTGAAGATAATTATTTTGAAGAATCTACACGATTAGCGCTAATTATATCTAATTATAAAAACGATTTAGCTTCAAGTGATCAAAATACAAAAGATTCTGCTGGAGAATATCGTGGTGGTCAATTAACAAATTACTTTAATGGTCTAATTGAAGATTGTGATAATTTCTTAACAAATGGCGCTAATAAGAAGCTCATTAAATCTATGGGACCATGGGTAGAAGCAATTAAAGATATGGCAAAAGCTTCTATATTATATATTGATATTGGCTTAAATTTTGAAACTTATAAAGGTCAAAAAGAAGTATTACAAGAAAAATTTAATGCTGCAAGAAAAGCTTATCAAGATAGTATTACTCATCAGGCTCCTGTATATAATTTAGGTGATATCGTCATGCAAAATGTTGATGCAGGTGTTGCGGTATTTAAACCATTCTTAAATAAACTAAGAAGAATTGTTGATGATGAATCAATGATTGCCTTAGGTATGGAAACAGGTATTATCTATGATGGTTTTGCTGGAATTCATGAAGGAAATCTAGATAACATCACCGATGGAAGAGATGATACATTCTGTTGGTTTAGTAGTAAGCCTGAAAAAGGTGCTTATGTCCGTATTGATTTAGGTGTTGAACCTAAACAAGTGCATAGTATCCGTATTCTTACTGGTAATGGAGACGGGGCTGATCTCTTCTATGCTAAAGTAGAAATTTCTACAGATGCTAAGCAATGGGAAGAAGTTGGCCAAACTTCTGGAGCAGAAACGGTTATCGATTTACGAGATAAACCTAGAGATGTACGCTTTATTCGTTTAGTAGATAATGGCACTGCAACTTGGGCTTCTATTAAAGAAGTAACTATTAATACTTTAGATCTTGATCTTTATGGTCGTGTAGAATACACAGGATGGGACGGCATTCACGAAGGTAGTCTAGATAACATTATTGATGGAAAAGATGATACTTATTGTTGGTTTAGCAGACCTGATGATGATGTAAATAAAACAATAACAATTAATTTAGGTGAGAAGCAAACCATTTATGATCTAAACTTTTATGCTCACATGCTCACAATTAATCATTAGAAACTAATAAACGAGTTTGATTAAGAGTTTCTATTG
>CANQTY010000073.1 GCA_947626895.1 uncultured Bacilli bacterium | reverse complement strand
AACAATTTTAAGATAAATTGTGTATTCTCTTTGACAAAATTCGACATTTTTTTTAAAATAAATTTGAATTTAAGGGTTAAGAAAATGTCAAAGAAAAAGAAAACACTTTATTATAGCGAAGAAACATGCGATATGGTAGATTATGGTATACAGACAAAACCTTTGCCAGATGATTTTGAGTATCATAATCCAAATCTTCTTTATCAATTTGTTTCTTTTGCGTTTTATCATGGCATAGCTAAACCTTTAGTTTCTTTGATTATGAGACTCCATTATAAGGGAAGAATTAAGAATAAAAAAGTATTGAAACCATATAAAAATCAAGGCGTATTTTTCTATGGAAATCATACTTCTGGTGTCATAGATGCATTTCAACCAAATCGTGTGAGAAGAAGAAAAAACTATATTGTTGTTTCTACAGATGCAACATCAATATATGGTTTAAAAAATGTTGTTTTAATGCTTGGAGGTATGCCTGTAGCGACTTCTTATGGTTTACAAAAAAAATTTTTAAATGCAATTACCGAGCGTATTGAAGAACGTAAAAGTATTACGATTTATCCAGAAGCAACTATTTGGCCATATTATACAAGTGTGCGTCCTTTTTCTAGTGCGTCATTTACGTATCCTGTGCAATTAAATGCGCCATGTTTTGCATTAACTACAACCTATCAAAAGCGCTGGATTAGAAAAAAACCTAAAGTGACTACTTTTGTGGATGGACCATTTTTCCCTGATGAAAATCTTCCTTTAAAAGAAGCTAAAGAAAAATTAAGAAATCAAATTTATGACACATTAAAAATGCGCACGGCTCAATATAGCACATACGCATATTATGATTATCAAAAAAGAGAACCTAGTGAAGACTAATCTTCAAGAATATAAGCACAAAGTAATTGATATGTATTCATAATTGCCTCAATATGGGTTCGTTCCATGCCATGACTTGCATGAACTCCAGGGCCAATGAGAGCTCCTTTAAAGTCTAATCCTGCATCTCGAGCAGTTCGAATATCTGAACTATAATAAGGGAAAATATCCACAACATAATTGATATGTTTTTCTTTTGCTAAATTGATAATTTGCGTAGTGAAGTCATAATCATAAGGACCAGAAGAATCTTTTGCACAAATAGAAACAGCATATTCGTTTCCTTTTAAATCCTTTCCTACACATCCCATATCTAAGACTAAAAATTCATCCATGGGGTCAAGAGAGGATGCTCCATGGCCAATTTCTTCATAAACGGTAAAGTAAAACGTCGTATCATATTTTAATGGATGCATTTCTAAATTTTTTAAAAAAGTTAATAAAATGCAAACACAGCCTTTATCATCGATAAAACGTGATTTAATAAATTCACTTTTTGTATATTCAAATTTTGGATTAATAAAAACATAATCGCCATTTTGAATTCCTAAATTAACTACATCTTGTGCATTGTTCACTTTTTCATCTAGGCGAACTTCAAGATGATCAACATCACGAGGTAGTTTTTCAGCATCTTCATACACATGGACAGATGAAGAAGTGGATAATATAGTTCCTTCATATATTTTTCCTTCACGAGTGACAACACGAACATATTCGCCATCTAAAGTCGGAGTCGAGGGACTGCCAATTTTCGTTAGCGATAATGAACCGTTATCTTTTATTGAACGAACCATCATTCCTAGGGTATCTACGTGGGAAGCAATTGCTATCTTTTTAGATGAATTTTTACCTTTAATAAATACCTTTAATGTCCCTTTATTTGTAATTGTTGATGCATATCCATAGGATTTTAATAAGCTTTGAATTTCTTGAACAATTCCTTTTGTATATCCAGATGGAGAATCAAAATTAAATATCTTTTGCGCAATCTTGATATAATCTTCTTTATTAAATTTCATTGTAAATACCTCCAAAAACTAGTATAAACCTAAAAAAATTGTGGATAAAGGAAAAGATTAGGCAAATATCATTAGAAGAGAAGAAAAGTGTGCATAGGCTAGTTTGAAAGTGAGGGATATTTTATGTATAATCACCAAGCAATGAATTGTAAAATGGAATGCCCATGTAAGTACGATCCTGTTGTTATGCCTGTAAAAGAATGCGTATGTGATCGCTATTTTTGCGTGGAGCAACCTGTTATTTGTCCAATTAATAAAAGAATCGTAAATCATTATGTACCTAGACCAGTATATTATCACACATATACACAAAGCGAAGAAAACGTATGTGAAGCTTCGCCATATGCAAATATGGGTTGCCAAAATACTGCACCAGATCCAAGAATGAATCAATACAATCGTTAAATAAATAAAAAAAGGGTTTAGAGGTCATGGAAACATGGCCTTTTTAAAAAGAAATAAATATTGCTTAGCAGTATTTAACAATAATATTCATTTTTATTTCTTATCATTCATTTATTAATAATGGTGAGAGTATGAATCGGATATGGGTTGGTATTATTTTAATATCGATGATTTATGGTTTATCAACAGGTAGATTTGAACCCTTAGCTCAATGCATTTTAGCTTTACCAAGCGAAGGTCTTTCTTTAGTGGTCACTTTGGTTTTTTCTGCTTGCTTTTGGTCAGGAATCATGAATATTATGTATGATTCAGGTCTCATTGATGGAATTGCTAAAGCTTTAGATCCATTTTTAAGTAAAATCATGCCAAATTTACATAATAGTGAAGCAAAAAAATATATTGCCTCGAATATTGCAGCGAATATCTTTGGATTAGGATTTGCCGCGACTCCCGCGGGATTAAAAGCAATGAAAGTGTTAAAAGAAATATCTCCAGAAGATGATGAGACCGCAAGTGATGAAATGGTTACTTTTTTGATTTTAAATACGGCAGGTGTTACTTTAATTCCTACCACAGTCATGGCAATAAGAAAGGCATATGGAGCAAGTAATCCAGCGGATTTCTTACTTTTATCCATTATTGGAACCTTTTGGAGTTGTATTGTAGGTTTATTCTTTGATCGTGTATATCAAAAAAGAGCACATAGGAAGCTCTTAAGGCTCAAAAAATAGCTAAAAATGCGCATTATTGATGTCTAAAAAAATAACGGATAGTCAATATAAATGCAACGAATAATACATATTTTTAGTTGCAAAATATTTGTAAAAATGCAGCGTAAAGTATATAATATTTAATGCAAAGGAGAAAGCTACTATGTCAAAAGGATACATGAAAGAAATTAAGGAAAGAATATCTTCTATGAAAAAGGGAAGTCTTTTTATTACTGCAGATTTTTTGGATATTGCCGATTCTAGTACTATTCGTTCTGCATTATGTCGACTTACTCAAAATAAAACTATTGTTCGTGTCATGGATGGAATTTATCAAAAGCCTGAATATAGTAAAATCTTAAATGATTTCATAGAACCAGATCCTGACTTAGTAGCTGATGCTATTGCAAGAACTTATCATTGGACAATTGCTCCCAGTGGGAATCATGCCTTAAATTTACTTGGTCTTTCTACACAAGTCCCTTCAAAATGGATTTATGTAAGTGATGGACCATATAAAACCTATCAATGGGGCCTAATAAATTTTGAATTTAGACATAGAACAAATAGAGAAATAACTGGATTATCTTACATAACTATTTTAGTTATTCAAGCTTTAAAGACTTTGGGAAAGAAAAATATTAATGAAAAAACAATAAAAATTCTATCGACAAAGATAAATGATTGTGATAAAATAAAACTGCTCGGTGAGTCAAAGGGGTGCACAGGGTGGATTAGAAACATAATTAAAGGGGTTTGCGAAAGGAGATTTTAATATGGATAAAATCGTAAAATTACCTAACAAAGAACTACAAAGTTTGATTATTAAAACTGCTAAAATGAAAGGATTTCATAATGCCATTATAGAGAAAGATTTATGGATTTGTTATACCTTGGATTATTTATTTCATCGTTCTCAATGGAAAGATTCCTTGGCTTTTAAAGGTGGAACTAGTTTATCTAAAGGATACAATTTAATTAAAAGATTTTCTGAAGATATCGATTTAATTTTAGATTGGAGAGTTTTAGGTTATAAAAAATATGAACCTTTGGAGAATCGATCAAATACCAAGCAAGATAAATTTAATAAAGAGGCAAGTGAACGTATTAGTAAATATCTTGAAGAAGTTTTTTGTCCTATTATGAAGGAAGAAATTTCTAGAGAATTAGGGATTAATGCGAATGTTTTTATTGATGAAAATAATAAGCATGTTGTTGCCTTTGCTTATCCACGTATTTTTGAAAATTCCTCAATTTTGCCATTGATTCGTTTAGAAATAGGAGCACTTGCTCGATGGACTCCATCAAAAGTAGTGACAATTAAACCATA
>CANQTY010000072.1 GCA_947626895.1 uncultured Bacilli bacterium | reverse complement strand
ATAGCTTTTCCTACGTGTCTAGCCATCACCACAATTGGAGCATCTTTACTACCATTATTCATGAGGGTCCAATAAGAATCATAATTATAGATTCCATCTTCTAATACTAGCGTTTGACCTTGAGTTAAACTTTTGATTTTTGCTTCAAAATCAGAAGGAGTACAAAAAATAGCATTACTTGGTATAACTTGTGTTTCTTCATAACTTCCTTTTATATCTTCTTTATAACTTGGACTAGATAAATGAAATTTTTCCCCGACTTCATCAATACTTGGAAAAAGAGGTTCTTCTTCGACAATGGGTGTACTTGGAGCATTGGTTACAATCGTTAAATCTCGAGAAAAAGATAATTCATTTACATAATAAGAATAACCTGTCTTTTTTGAATCCGTATAAAAATTGATCTTTTTTAAGGTTACACTAGGATTATCTAAAGCTAAATTATCGCCTAATTTCGTGCCATCATAATAAAAATCAACACGAAAAGCATTTTCCTTTTGATGAAAGATAAAATCGATATCATGCCAATAATTTTCTTTAAAATTCGTTCCTAAAGTGTTATTTGAATTACTATATTTGATCTTTGTGGTATCAAATTTTAATCTTGTAAATTGGGTTCCATTTTCATCATAAAATTTAATTCCAAAAGCATTTTTAGATGAACTTGTAGATACTAAATTAAAGCTGATTTTAAAATCTCCAGTGATTTTTTTAAAGCTAAAATTATTGCTTTTAGATTCACTATTTCCTGTGATTTTCAGTGTTTTATCATCTTGAATTAATTCATTATTAATAACTCCATTCGATAAAGACCAAAAAGAAGCTTGTTCTTCTAAATCATCTTGAAAAACATCTTCATAAATTAAAGGAGAATTGTTCGTGGATTCTTGATGCGTTTCACTACTTTGAACTTCTATTTCACTACTTGTATTAACATCATTACTATTCACACTTTGATAAGAATTTTCACTAGTTATTGAATTTATACTAGATATATTTTGTTCATTTGAACATGCATTTAAAAATAGTAGGGATAATATACTTAAATATAAACTTTTTTTTCATATAATCTCCTTTAAATTCGTATATATAATTTTCTTTTTATATATATATGAAAACGCCTAAATCTAGGGATTTTTTACAAGTTCATTATATGAAAAAGAAAGCAGTAAATCAAGATTAATCTTGGTCGACATCTTTTAAAGATAAAGCAATTCTTTTTTTAAGGGGATCAATAGCAATAACTTTCACTTTTACTACTTGATTATGATGCACAACATCTAAAGGATAACGGACAAAATCTTTTGATAATTCACTTACATGAATTAGCCCATCTTGATGAACACCAATATCTACAAAAGCACCAAAATCGACGACATTACGAATTGTACCTTCAAGAATCATTCCAACTTTTAATTCACTAATATCTTTAATATCACTTCTTAAAGAAGCAGTATGAGGTAATCCTCTTATATCACGATCTGGTTTTTCTAATTCTAAGATGATATCTTTTAAAGTTTCTTCCCCAACATTTAGTTCTTTAGCTAAAGATATAAGAGAAACATTTTCTAATGTATTCTTAAGATTTTCACTACCAATATCTTTGTAATTTAAGCCATACATTGTAAGTAAACGTCTCGTAACTTCATATTGTTCAGGATGAATTCCTAAAGCATCTAAAGGATTGCTGCCATTTTTAATACGTAAGAAACCTGCGCATTGTTCAAAGGATTTTGCTCCTAATTTTTTGACAGTTAATAATTCATCTCGGGAAGTAAATAGATGATTTTTCCGATATTCTAAAATGGAATTTGCAATCGCTTCATTAATTCCTGATACATACATTAATAATGATTTTGATGCACTATTTAAATCGACTCCCACAGCGTTAACGCAGTCCATGACTGTATGATCTAGAGTTTCTTTTAAATTTTTTTGATTCATATCGTGTTGATATTGTCCTACTCCTAGCGATTTAGAAGGAATTTTTACTAGTTCACATAAAGGATCTTGTAAACGTCTTGCTAAAGATATTGCACTTCTTTTTGAGGCATCTAACGTAGGAAATTCTTCACTACCTAGTTCAGAAGCACTATAAACAGAAGCTCCAGATTCATCAACGATAACTAGATGAATATGTTTTTCTAAGACAATTGGCTTTAAAAATGCTTCACTTTCTCTTGAGGCAGTGCCATTTCCTAAAGCGATAATATCTACATGATATTTATCGATTAAAGAAACTAATATCTCTTTACTTTTTTCTACTTGATTTTGCGGTTCAGTAGGATAAATTACTCCAATATATAAAGGATCTCCATTTGGGCTAACGATTGCAAGTTTACAACCCGTTCTAAAAGCAGGATCAAAACCTAAAACCACTTTCCCTTTTAAGGGTGGTTCAAGTAATTTTTCGCGGGCATTACTAGCAAAGATTTTCAGTGATTCTTCCTCTGCTTTTTCTTTTAATTCATTACGAATTTCCGTAGTTAAGGATGGATTAAGAAGGCGTTTAAAAGCATCGCTAATGGCTAATTTAATTTGATCTACATATAAATCTTTATGAATATATCTTCTTTCAATCACTTTATAGATTTCTTCAACATCTACATCGATTTTAACTTTTAAAATTCCTTCATTTTCTCCACGATTAATCGCTAAAATACGATGAGGAGGAATTCTTTTTACTTCTTCTTTAAAGTCATAATAAAGTTCATAAGTTGGATTCTCTTTTACTTTTTTAGAAACTAAAAAGCCTTTATTTTGCATGATAAATCGCACTCTTTTTCGAATTTCACTATCTTCTGATATCTTTTCTGCAAGGATGTCGATAGCGCCTTCTAAAGCTTCTTTTAAAGAAGGAACTTCTTCATTTAAAAAAGAAGTAACAAACGAAGTAAAATCTTTACAATATTTTTGTTTTTCAATGAGTTCACTTAAAGGAAGTAAACCTTTTCTTTTTGCTTCAGATGCTCTTGTTTTTCTTTTTGGTCGATAGGGTAGATAAATATCTTCCAGTTCTTGTAAAGTTAAAGCGTGTTCTATTTTATAAGCAAGTTCTTCATTATATACACCTTGTTCTTTTAAAGAACGTACAATTGATTTTTCTCTTTCATCCATAGCTAAAAACTTTTGATATTTACTTTCAAATTCTCTTAAGATAACATCCGACATATTCCCCGTTTTCTCTTTTCTATAACGGGCAATAAAAGGCACAGTACAGCCTTCATTTAGTAAATCAATAACAGCCTTTACTCTTTCTATATTGATGTTTAATTCATTAGCTAAACGTGCATATATATCCATTTATAACTCCTTTATCACGTTAAATTGATAATATTTCCCATCAAATCCATCACTTTCAAAATAAAAGTGTACTTTACTAAGACTAGGATAAAATGGCGTAACAAAAAATTGTAAACCTTTATAAGAAGATTCTTCATTTCGATTTTTTTCTATGGTCTTTTTATTCCCATCAAAGCCCACTTGAGCGATAGAAAGATGTTCATCTTCATTTTCAATGGCGACAAAACTTCGAATATTTTTGATGGTTTTATTATTTCCATCAAGTGTTAAAACATAAACATAAGAAAATTTTTCTTTTAATTCTTGATAATAGCTATGTAATGATAAATCAAGTTCTTCAATGCGAAATAAATTTTCTTCTTCATTAATTGCATTTAAAGTAATTGTATTAAATTCATTATTGATTACATTTTCTGTTAATTGTTTATAATCTTCATCAAATAAAGAAGAGGAAGACTCCTTACAAGAAATAAGGAAACATAAAGATAATAATATAAAGATTTTATTTTTCATCATTCTACCCTATAAAGTATTAAAACACTATATTCATTTTCTTCATTCATGACTTTTACATCATATAATTGATGCTCATTTAAGCGTTCTAGAAAATAATTTAAGTTTTCTACAAGTTCTTCTTTTGAGGAACCAACAATAATTTCTGATTGAATCATAATTTTCCTATCGTACAACAATATTTACAATACGATTCTTAATGACAATGATCTTAATGATTTCTTTATTTTCTAGATGTCTTTGGACACTTTCTACTTCTAAAGCGTTATTCTTTACCACTTCATCATCTTCATCTTTTTTAAGATTCATTGTTCCTCTTAATTTCCCATTAACTTGAATAGCAATAGTCACTTCTTGAAGTATTGTTTTCTCTTCTTCAAAACTAGGCCAAGAGGTATAATCAATAATTTCTTTATGTCCCATAAGTTCATAAAGCTCCTCGCCTACATGAGGACATACACAATAAAACATCTTCAAAAATCCCTCTAGATAGGGGCGATATAGACTTTTTGCTTGATACGC
>CANQTY010000071.1 GCA_947626895.1 uncultured Bacilli bacterium | reverse complement strand
ATTTATTATCATATTATTTCAAATATGGCGAATTTGCCATATTTAGATTTACATTAAATTACATACTTAATAACTCAAAGATTTTTATATAGAACTAGATATCAAAAAATTAGGCTAGAATCAAGTTTCATCATAATTTTAAATTAAAAGATTAATTAAAAACTGGTTATACAAATATGGCAAATTCGCCATATTTGCTTTTAAGTAATCAATGAACAAGTTTTATAAATTTTATCATTATTTCAATTATGTCGAAATCGCCATAATTGAATAACTAATTGATAAAGTTTTTTTGGATGTTGGTATACTCCTAAAATTTTGAACCATTATAATAAGGTATTTCTCAAATATGGCGAATTTGCCATATTTGCATTAAGTAGAATTATTTAATCAGAAAAAATATTCTATATTTTAATTATGGCGAATTCGCCATAATTAGATTTATACTAAATTTATTAAAATTATAAGCAAAATTAATATTATTCCACTTAGAGATAAAATCACTCATCGAAAACATAATATTAAAAATAAAAATTATAATTGAAATCAATGATTTATGCAAATATGGCAAATTCGCCATATTTGCTTTTAAGTAATCACTGAACTAGTTTTATAATATCATCATTGTTACAATTATGGCGATTTCGCCATAATTAGATTAACATTAAATAGAGATATCCATTAGTTGATACTCTTTAATATTTTTAAAATCGCCTAGAATTAAGCATTTTTAAAAATATGGCGAAATCGCCATATTTAGATTTACTTATTATTCCAATATTGTTTATTAGGATAACCTAATTCACGTGAGATTTTTAAAGCACAATCGCGAATGATTCTTCCAAAGCTCTCATAATTTACTTCACTACGTTTTAAATCTGAAATAGATATTGCTGCGATTGGTTTTTCTTGCGCGTTAAATATTGGCGCGCCATAACAGACACGGGTAATTTCATTTTCTTGTAAGTCAAGTGCGTATCCGACTTTTCTACATTCCTCAATTTGTTTTAATAATTCATCTCTAGAATGAATAGAATTCATATTTCCTTCATCAAAGGTATATTTATTTAAAATTAGTTCTAATTGTTCTTCATCAATATAGGATAATAAACTCTTCCCTAAGGCTGTTGTATAAGCTAAATGAGATGAACCAACTTTACAAGAGGCTAAAGTTGCATTTTCTGATTGATATTTATAAATATAAACGATATTTTCTCCATTAAGCATTGCAATAAAGGCAGTTTGATTTAATTCATCTGCGATAGGGACAAGATATTGTTCACAAGTTGAAACAAGTCGTTTTTCAGAAGTAAATTTTTGTCCTAATTCAAAGGTTGCAATCCCTAAGATGTATTTTCTTTCATTATATGGATTTAATGATAATAAATTTAAATCATATAGTGATTTAACTAGATCAAACACACTGCTTTTAGGCATTTTCATAAGAGTACAAATCTCTGTAAGAGATAATCCTCTTTCTTTAGAATCTCCGATTAAATTTAAGATTTCATAGGCTTTATGTACAGTATTATTCATAATACACCTCACTTCAAATAATATTGATAAGCATTATTTGTCAATAAATTATTATCATCATATCCTTTTTCTTCATAAAATGCTTTATTTTCTTTTAAAACAAGTTTAAATCCTTCTTTATAGTCTTTTAAACAAGCTTCAATCATAAAGGATGAATCATAATTTCTTAAAGGTTCTATTTTATCTGCACTATAAATTACTTTTCCTAAAGATGTCATATTTGAATTCCCTGTTGTATGATAAATAATCGCTTTAAAGAGGATAGGATCATCAATTCCAAATAGTTCTTTAATGAAAGGAATAGCGACAAATTGATGATAAATCACTTCTTTTAAGTCTTTATATTCGGGATAATATTCATCCATATATTTTCTTTGTATAGAAATATCTATTTCTCTAGCTATATCATGTAATAAACCTGCTTGATAGGCCAATTCTACATTTAAATGATTGTTTAAAGCAATTTGGTACGCTAAAGAGGCGACAGAAAGTGAGTGATTAAATCTTGCTAGTGACATATATTCTTTTAAAGTTTTTATATAATATAAATTATGACTAGCTATATAATCTAAAACAACTTTTGGGGTATCACATTTTCTTAAATTTCTGATATCTGTCGAAGATATATTTCTTGCTTTTCCCTTTAATAAAATACAATGATATTGATTTAAATTATCGATGTTTAATGGATAATTATCTCTTTCATAAACTAAAAAGGAAACAAGTTTAGAAAGTTCATCGATTTTATACCATTGATGTAACTTATCTAATTGATCACTACCAATTAAATAATAGAGTTTATCATTTTGATAAGTTAAATTTTTAACTGTATCATAAGTATAATTAATTTTTCTATCACTATCTAATTCACATCTTGATAATTTAAAATAAGGATATTGTTTTAAGGCTAATTCAAGCATTTGATAACGATCCTCTATTGCGCTATTAAGATTTTTCCATCTCGGATTTTTCGCGGGTATAAATAAGACAAAATCGGCTTTAATTTCTTTTAAAGCCGTTTTAGCAATATAGATATGTCCATGATGTATGGGATCAAAACTACCCCCGAATAAAATAATTTTAGCCATTAATCTACCAATGTAATCTTCGGTTCTTTTAAATTTTTACGATATAAAACAATCACTCCCCCGACGATGGTGATGAGTTCTGCATGAAGTTTATTTGCTAGTTCATTTGCGATTTCTTTTTTATCAGGCATACAGCACTTCATCAAAGAAATTTTAATGAGTTCGTGTTTTTCGATTCCTTTATCTAATATTTCAATTAAAGTTCCTGTAATTCCGTTTTTCCCTACTTGATATTTACTTTCTAAAGTGGTAGCCATCGACTTTAATTGACGGATTTGTCTTTTATTTAATATCATATCTTACAAGACCTTATAGAAACCGCGACTCCTTTTGGAGCATATACATTAACAAGACCTCCTGTAGAGTTACATTTCACCCAACAAAGCCCTGAAATTAAAATATCAATTGGACCAAGAGGAAGTTCAAATTCATGTTTTTCTAAATCATCCATATTTTTAATTTGAGCAGTCGTTGGTTTTGTCGATTTAGAAAAGATCATCGAAGCAAAGGTATCATTTGCTTTTTCAATCTTACAACGATTGATATCACATTCATTACTCAAATAAAATGTAAAACCACCTTTTTTCCCTTCGACGTAATCAAAACGTGCAATTCCCCCGATTAAAAGAGATTGTTGATCATTAATTTGGAAAGTTCTAGGCTGAATTTCTCTACGCGGAATTACATATTTCATCGCGTTTCGATCGATATGAGCAAAGATTGAATTTTCTACTAAAATGCCTGGAGTGTCATAGAAAAATGACTTTTCATCTAAAGGTACTTTAATGACATCTAGAGTTGTTCCAGGATATGGTGAAGTTGAAATAAAGGTCTTTGTTTCATTTTTATAAACCTTTAAAAAGGAATTAATCAAAGATGATTTACCAACAGATGACGCTCCAACAAAGTAGACATTCTTCCCATTTCTTAAGCGATTGATTTCACGAATCATCGCATCTAAATTTAAGTTTTTATAAGCAGAAGAAATGATGATTTTTTCAGGAGTTAATTCATATTCTTTTAATTTATCTTCCACGAATTTAATGAGTTTATTATCATCGACATTACGCGGTAATACGTCTCTTTTATTCGCAATGACTAATAAAGGACAAGCCTTCATATAATCAAAAGCAGATAGGATTAATGAACTTTCAAAAGCAAATAAATCAACGACATATACGATTAAAGAATGATTTTTCTTTGCTTCATCCATCACTTTACGATATTCACTAGAAAAGTTAGGATTTGGAACATCCTCTCCATAATGTTGCAGGCGATAACAACGTTGACATAAAGGAGTTTCCCCTTCCGCAATTCTACGAGGTAAAAAACCTGTTAAATTAGGATTCGTATTTTGAATGGGTGCGCCACATCCAAAGCAACGAATTTGTACACTAGTGGTTGTCTTTTTTTCCATAACTTTCCTCCATATACTTGATGATTCCCTTTCTTTTATATTTCTTTCTTAAGGGACGATCGAATAAGCGATTAAAGCGCGTGGTCCATTGATCTTTTTTGACAATGGGATCTGTTAATAAAGTTTTAATTCCAGCGCGTTTTCCACATGGAATATCTGTGATTAATTGATCTCCACATAGAATACACTTATCAAAATCAAGATGTTCTTCATTTAAGAACTTTCTTAATCTTTTTCCAAAGGGTTTTCTAGTCGAAGCTAGATATTTTACCCCCAGAAGAGAGGCATAATGCGAAACTCTTTTTCCATGATTATTCGAGATAATATATAGCTTAAGTGATGCTTCTTCCATCTCTTTTTTTAATTGATATACTCTTAATGAAGGCTCTAATGTATCATAAGCATCAAGAGTATTATCTAGATCTACTAAAATATTAGAAAATCCTTTTTGAATAAAAAAATCGATAGGAACATCAAATATGCTTTTTGCATAATAATCTGGATAAGACTTTTTCATATGTTCTCCAAAAATATTTTACTTCATTTTA
>CANQTY010000070.1 GCA_947626895.1 uncultured Bacilli bacterium | reverse complement strand
ATGCAAAAAGAAGTCGATGAATTTTATGATGAATTTTATGATGATCCTTCCCTAATTAGTGAATGGGGACATAATTATTTTTGTGATTATGATGGAGGGAGATTGATTTTTGATCTTCATAAAAAACATGATCATCAATGTGAAGTATGTCATAAAACTTTCCATAGTGAAATTTATGATGGAGTATGGGTGTATTTTTACCGCAACCAGGCGATATTAACAATTTGGAAGGCCGCGGGAATTTATGCTTATAATCACGAGGAAAAATATTTAAAGATTTTAAAAGATTTAATTTCTTTTTATGCAAATAATTACACCAAATTTGTTTTACATAATAAAGAAAGAGAACAATTTTCATCGTATGAAGAAATGAAATGGGGATGTGGAAGAATTTTACCTCAAGGGCTAAATGAATCGATTATTTGTATTCGTATGATTCAAGCTTTAGAAATTGTTAAAGATTCTTTAAGTCAAGAATTTTTAGATGAATTATATAACAAGATGTTTCGTGAAATGGTAAAGTTATTTACCCCCCAAGTGAATCAAATTCATAATATCCGCTGCTGGAATAATTGTGCATTAGGTTTAATTGGCTTATTTTTCCATAAAGAAGATGTGATTCAATATGTCTTTCATGGACCTTATAATATCCGTCGCCAGATTGATGAAGGAGTAACAAGTGATGGATTTTGGTATGAAGGATCGATTCATTATAATTTCTTTACTCTTGAAGGAATTACACCTTTACTTTTATTTAGTGAAATCTATGGATATGATTTTGGAAAAAAAGAAAAAGAAATCGTCTATAAGATGTTTATTAATGCTTATCATTATGCTTTTGATAATCAATATTTACCCAATCCAAATGATGGATGGCCAAATATCAATTTAAAAACTTATAGCTATATCTATCATATGGCAAGCCATATATTCGGAGAAGATAGTGAAATTGGTAATCTTTTAAAAAATATTGAAAATCATCCTCTGAAAAGAACGACCTTACCCTTATCAAAACCTTATTATATCGATAATGAAATCGCTTATGAACGCCTTTTGTTCAATACAGATTATGATTTAAGTAAGTATACAAAAGTGATTCCTGAAGCGAAAAACTTTCCTAAATCGAATTTTGCTACGTTACGAAATGGTAAGCTCAATGTCTTTATTAAATATGGTTTAAATGGACCAAGTCATAGTCATCCTGACTTAATCAATATGGAAATCATGTATCAAAATGAAGTGATTAGTCGTGATCTTTCTAATTGCGGGTATCGAGCTAAACTCTGTGATGAATGGCATCGTACTTCTTTAGCCCATAATGTGGTAATTAAAGATGGAAAAAATATTACTTCTACTCATCCTGGTAAAACCTTAGAATTTTCAAGTACAAAAATAAAAGCTCTTGCAGAAAATATCTATGAAGGTGTCGATGCAAAGCGTACTATTGAAATTCAAGATCATGAAGTAAGTGATACTTATGAAATTCATTCTCAAGAGGAAGCAAATTTTGATTATATCTTCCATCTAGAAGGAATTTATGAAGTAAGTGTTCAGGAAGATTTAAAAAAAGGGGATTTAAGCTATAAAGAAAACGGATATCAACATGTTTTAGATACAAAACTTATCGATACCAAAAAAGATCAAATTACTATACTAGCGAAATCTAAAGCTTTAGAAATAGAAATTACGATCGATAGTAAAGATAAAGAAGTCTACTTATTAAAGACTATGGATAATCCAGTGAACTTAATAAGAACGAGCATTTTAGTGCGTAAAAAAGGTAAAAATATTGCTTATCATATGAATTTAAAAGTAAAGGAGGTCATAAAATGAGCAAAATACAAAATTATTTTCTAGATGCAGATAGTGAATTTAAAGAAGTTGATCCTGGTGTAGAACGTAAAGTTTTAGCCCATAGTGAAAACTTAATGATCTGTCATTTGCGCTTTAAAAAAGGCGCGGTAGGTTCTTTACATCAACACTTTCATGAACAATGCACTTACATTATCAAAGGAAAATTTGAATTTGATATTGGGGGAAACAAAATGATTTTAAGTGCAGGGGATTCTACTTATAAAGAACCGAATGTCATTCATGGGGCAGTGTGTTTAGAAGAAGGAGAATTAATTGATATATTTACACCTGAAAGAAAGGACTTTTTAAAATAGGAGGTTATAAAATATGAAAAAAGTTTGTTTAATTACCGGGGGAACAGGAGGAATTGGAAGAGCTACTGCGCTATATCTAGCTCGTGATGGTTATGAAATCGCCCTCAACGGAATCGATGATGAAGCTTCTATCAGTATCATGAAAGAATTAAATGATATGGGAGCAAAGGCAAAATATTATCATTTCGATGTCACAAATGAAGAAGAAGTTAATCAATATGTGAAGTTAATCGCTTCGGAATTTGGACAAATTGATGCCTTAATTAATTGTGCAGGTGGTTTAGGAGGAAGATCTCGTTTTGAAGATATGACTACAGAATTTTATCGTCGTGTCATGGCTTTAAATTTAGATAGTGCTTTCTTTATGTCAAGAGCCTGTATTCCTTATTTAAAGAAGAGTAGTAATCCTTCCATCATTAATTTTTCAAGTAATGCAGGATGGAATGCTGGTGGTCCAGGCGCAGGAATTTATGGAACAAGTAAAGGCGCTATTGTGTTATTTACAAGAGCGTTAGCAAAAGATCTTGCAGAATATAACATCCGTTGTAACGCTGTCGCGCCAGGGACTATTGATACTCCATTCCACGATGCGACAAGAAAAAATAATCCTGCTCTTTTTGAATCATGGAAGAACAATATTTTAATGAAACGCTTTGGAAAACCTGAAGAAGTGGCTAGTGTCATCTCTTTCTTACTTAGCGAAAAAGCTTCCTTTATTACAGGTGAAGTCGTTCAAATCAATGGAGGTCAAGATTTACTATAATGAATGTCTTTGATTTTGTCTTATTAGATCCAGTCAATTATTATATTCTTTATTCTTTAAAGGATATTAAAGAGATTAAAAAGCATATGTCGAAAGATGAATTAGCTAAATTCATCCTTGACTTTGCTCCTTATAATCTTTCTTATCGCAAAGAAAAAAGAAGTGTCGTAGAGAAAAAATCATTTATTGAAGGTATTTCCCATAATGATTATGTTTCTTTAGCGACTTATTATTGGCCAAATCCTAAGACAAAAGATGGACTTCCATATATCTCTCTTGATGGAAAAGCAAATCCTGAAGGAAATAATTATGATAAACAAAATCTAAGAAAATTAGCCTTTATTAGCTATTATCAAGTCCTATTATATTTTCTTAGTGAAGATCATCATTATCTAGATTTACTTGAAGATAATTGGACTTATTACTTTTTAGATAAAAATACTGGGATGAATCCCAATATGAATCATGCTCAATTAATTAAAGGGGTAAATCTAGGTCGAGGAATAGGAATGATCGATTTTACAGCGAATATTTCTTATGCCTTAAAGATGATGAAATTATTAAAAGATGAAAATTTATTATCTCATGAATTTTCTTTAAAGTTAGATGCTTGGTTAGAAAAATTTGTTGCTTGGTATTGTTATTCCCCGATTGCTCTAGAGGAACGCTACGCAAACAATAATCATGGAACTTTTTATGATTTTGGCTTAATTGTACTTTTGGATTATCTAGATAAAAAAGAAGAGATTTATCCTCTTGTTTGTCAAATGATTGAACTAAGAATGAAGACTCAGATTGAAGATGACATCATGCCTTTAGAAAGAAAAAGAACAAAAGCAAAAAGTTATTCTTTAATGGGCATTAAGGGAATCTATGATTTTTCTTATATTTCTAGTCAATATGGTTATGATTTATATCAAGTAGATAAGTTTTATCATGAAGCCATTCATAAAGATATTAAAAAAGTATGTCTTCGTTTATATCAAGAATTAGTTACAAAAGAAAAAGAATTTCTTCATGAACAAATTACGCCATTTGATGAATCAACGCTTTTACCCTTAATTTATGAAATAAGTAAATGGGATCAAGACGTGTTAAAACAAATAAAGCATTTAGAAATGAAGAATGAATTTCAATATCACTTATTAAAGAATTTAAGGAGGTGAAGATGAATAATACTATCAAAAAATCTTATGAAATTTTAAATCATATAGCAGATTCTAAAGAGCGTGGTCTTTCTTTAGCGGAAATTTGTTCAATGACAGGAATTGCAAAAAGTAGCTGCTTTGATATAGTGAAAACGCTATTTGATTTAAATCTATTAGCCCTCAACCAATATAATGACAAGAAATATGTTTTGGGGGTTGCTACCTTTGAATTGGGTCAAAAATTTACACAGGAAAAGACATTAGTAGCTACTTGTCAACAATATTTATTACCCATCGCAGATCGTCTTAATCAAACTGCCTTTATTGCGATGTTAAATGGAGAAAATATTGTTTATATCTACAAATATCAATCTGAACATGCAACCCTTGCATCCTGCAAAGTGGGCACCTCACATTTAGCCTATACAACAGCATTAGGTAAAAGTTTGCTATCGTTCATTGATGAAGAACAACTCGAAGCGATTCTCAATCGATACACGTTTGATGATATGATGGAACTTTCGATTCATTCTCGTGAACAATTAGTCGAAGAAATTATAGAATGCCGAAAAGTAGGCTTTGCTATTGATGTTCAAGAAAATGGCATTACTCGTGTTTGCTATGGCGCACCGATTTTTAACGCTCAAGGGAAACCTATCGCTGCGATATCTATTTCCGATATTAAGCGTAG
>CANQTY010000069.1 GCA_947626895.1 uncultured Bacilli bacterium | reverse complement strand
GCACCATAGTTTTTACAAATATCATCAGGATTTACTACATTTCCTAATGATTTAGACATTTTTACGCCATTTTCCCCAAGAATCATCCCTTGATGATAAAGGCGCGCAAAGGGTTCATCTATTGGTAAAACATTTTTATCATGCAAATATTTTGTAAAGAATCTTGAGTATAAAAGATGCCCTACTGCATGTTCTGCTCCACCGATATATAAATCGACAGGTAACCAATGCTTTAATAAGTTATAATCACCGATTTCATGATCATTATGGGGATCAATATAACGGATAAAATACCAAGAGGAGCCTGCACTTCCAGGCATTGTACTTGTCTCTCTATTCCCCCCTTTATAATGCACCCATTCTTCATTATTTTCTAAAGGTGGTTTTCCTGAATGTTTGGGTTTATAATCATCTAATTTAGGTAAAACTAAAGGTAATTCATTATCGCTAAGAGCTTCATCATGATCACTATAATGAACAATAGGAACAGGTTCTCCCCAATAACGTTGTCTAGCAAAAATCCAATCTCTTAAACGATATTGAACTTTTCTTTTACCGACATGATTTTTCTCTAAAAATTCAATCATCTTTTCTTTACTATCTTCAATATTAAGTCCATTTAAAAATTCACTATTGATATGAGGTCCATCACCTGGATAGCAAGCTAAGGATAAATCTCCACCCTTAACAACTTCAATAATATCTAAACCATATTTTTTCGCAAATTCATAATCTCTTTCATCATGACCAGGACAAGCCATCACCGCGCCTTCTCCATAGCCATATAAAACATAATCCGCGATATAGATAGGAATTTTTTTATTATTTGCAGGATTAATACAATATCCTCCAGTAAATACACCTGTTTTTTCTTTATTTAATTCTCCTCTTTCTAGTTCAGAACGTGAAGCACAACGCTTTTTATAAGCTTCTACTTTTTCTTTTGTTTCAGGAGTAACTAATTTATCCACTAAAGGATGTTCAGGAGCTAAAACACAATATGTAGCTCCAAATAAAGTATCAGGTCTAGTCGTAAATACATCAAAAGAAGTATGATCATCGATTTTGAAGGTGATATTAGCGCCCGTTGATTTACCAATCCAATTCTTTTGAATTTCTTTTGTAGAACTTGGCCAAGATAAATTATCTAAACCATCTAATAAACGTTCTGCATAATCTGTAATCTTTAATACCCATTGCTTACGGTTTACTCTAACAACTGGATATCCACCTCTTTCAGATTTTCCATCAATCACTTCATCATTTGCTAAAACAGTACCTAGCTCTTCACACCAGTTTACAGGCATATCTTTATTGATTGCTAATCCATCTAAAAACATATTTTTAAAAATCCATTGAGTCCAATGATAATATTTAGGATCTGCAGTAGATATTTCTTTATCCCAATCATAGGAAAAACCAAGCATTTTAATTTGCCTACGGAAATTATCAATATTCTTTTTAGTAAATTCCCCTGGATGATTCCCTGTTTTAATTGCATATTGTTCCGCGGGTAAACCAAAAGCATCCCATCCCATTGGATGAAGAACATTATATCCTTGCATTCTTTTCATTCTTGCAACAATATCAGAAGCTGTATATCCCTCAGGATGGCCAACATGAAGCCCTTCGCCAGAAGGATAAGGAAACATATCTAAAACATAATATTTGGGTTTAGAAAAATCATGAACATCACAATAGTAGGTATGATGTTCTTCCCAATATTTTTGCCATTTCTTTTCAATTGCTACAAAATCGTATTTCATAAATCCTCCTTTTCTTCCTTTTAAAAGGAAGAATGAAATTCATATCCCCTTAATTATTGCATAAAAAAAACAAACTATAAAGTTTAAAATAAGAAAAAATAACCTTAAAACTTTATAAAGATTTCAATAACTATGATAATCTCTTATTGGTAACCATTTAATAATTTTATCGTTTATTGAAAGTGTTATATCTCTCTTTGTAATCTTTATAACTTTTGGTTTTAATGTTTGAAGTAAATATTCTTCCTCTTCTTGATCTATATCCATAATATCTTCAATGGGTATTTTATAACAGGAAAGCACAGCATAATCATAAACATCTAGCTCGACCAATAAATATTCGTGTTCATATCTAGCAGCAATATAACAAGGGCTTGGTTGAAAAAAATCGTTATATTTAGTATGTATTAATTCCACTTCTTTTTTGTTTAAACAAAAGTTATGGGTTTGTTGGGTATGTTTTGTAGTTTCCATTTTCGTTTCCTCCATTTTCATTAATATACAAAAGTCCAAAGAAAGAATGAGCCCTCTTAAAAGGTTGTACTTCATTTCTTTCCACGTTTTCACCATTTCGCACGCCTAAATGATAATGATTCCATCCAATAGCATCTTTTTGATTAATGGTCTTATCGTAAATTAACAAGGAATAATCGCCATTAATTGTCGCTGAACCATTTGCCATCATTCGTTTGGCAGTGTTATTATACCAAGTGTAAGTGCAAACTCCTAGATCGTATAAATTGTTAGATGTTACAAAATTTTCAATCCTATATTAATAACTATAATCTCTTATTGGAAACCATTTAATAATTTTATCGTTTATTGAAAGTGTTATATCTCTCTTTGTAATCTTTATAACTTTTGGTTTTAATCTTTGAAGTAGATAATCTTCCTCTTCTTGATCTATATCCATAATATCTTCAATAGGTGTTTTATTACAGAAATACACATAATAATCTACAGGATCTAGATAGACCAATAAATATTCGTGCTCATATCTAGCAGCAATATAGCAAATGTAGGGACTGCCAAAAATAGGATATTTGGTTTGTACCTCTTCCACATCTTTTTTGTTTAAACAAAAGTTATGGGTTTGTTTGGTATGTTTTGTAGTTTCCATTTTCATAAAAATCTCTCCCTAGAACATTCGTTTTTTTGTTTTTAAATACTATCATTATTTTTTTATAATTCAAAGTAAAATTTTATAGTCTGAACTTTTTTCTCCTATTTGCACATATATATATCACTCTAAAGACCTTATTTATCAAGTTATTTGCATAAAGAAAAATGAAAAAGCAACAACTTTTTAAACAAAATAAAAACCCACTTTTATGTGGGCATTTATTAGCATTCAATAGATAGCTTATTACTTTATTTCTTTTTTTATTGGAATACCAGTAGGAGGTCTTCTCCTAACTGCAGAGCGAATCTTAATTTCTTCTTTACCAACAAATTCAAAAACATCAAAATAATAGAGGTCAAGATTGGGATTTGTAATTAATGGTTCTCCATCGTATAAATACTCGTTAACATCAGCTACAGCACTTAAATATTCTAGATCAGTTTCGCTACATAAACAAATTATTAAATCTTCACCAGGAAATCCAATGTCAACCTCCATACAAATATATTTTTGTTTTTTCTCATCAAAATCAATAATTTCTAACACGCACGGGCAATTGGGTTCATAAAATGGTTTATAATGAACTAGATCTACAAATTTAAATTTCATATTTCACCTCAATATGTAGGACTTGCAGGATGGGTTTCTCCTACTCTATCATTATTAGATGTCCATTTCAACACCCCAAAAAAACTATGAGAATATTTTTGTGTTCTACCAATATCTTTAAAGCCAACAATAGTATATTTATGAAAATGGGGTGACATATCTTTTAAACAACTTATCGCTTTAAATGAAAATTTAGAAAAATTTCAATCCCTATATTCAGTACTATAATAATCTTTTATTCGTAATTTAATAATTTTATCATTTATTGAAAGTGTTATATCTCTCTTTGTAATCTTTATAACTTTTGGTTTTAATCTTTGAAGTAGATAATCTTCATATTCTTGATCTATATCCATAATATCTTCAATGGGTGTTTTATTACAGAAATACGCATAAAAATCTGAAGCAGCGAGATAGACCAATAAATATTCGTGTTCATATCTAGCAGCAATATAGCAAATGCAGGGACTGCCAAAAATAGGATATTTGGTCTGTACCTCTTCCACATCTTTTTTGTTTAAACAAAAGTTATGGGTTTGTTGGGTATGTTTTGTAGTTTCCATTTTCATTGCCTCCATTTTCTTTAATATACAAAAGTCCAAAGAAAGAATGAGCATAACGATAAGGCTCTATATTATTTCTTTCCACGTTTTTACCATTTCGCACACCTAAATGATAATGATTCCATCCAAAAGCATCATTTTGATCAATGGTCTTATCATAAATTAACAAGGAATAATCACCATTAATTGTCGCTGAACCATTTGCCATCATTCGTTTGGCAGTGTTGTTATACCAAGTGTAAGTGCAAACTCCTAGATCGTATAAATTGTTAGATGTTACAAAATTTTCATCCACCTTTTCATAACAAATCCACCAATGCTTTCCTTTTTCTTTAGAAGGATTTCCTATATTTCCTAGCAACCATATATTATCATTTCTATTACAATCATCAACAATCTTAGATAAAAAGTCGGCAGTAACGATTACATCCTCAAATTCTAAAGTTTTACCACCAACATTGACTCTCTTTGCAACAGTTGATTCTTTTCCCTGGGCTATAGCATCTGAAAAAAATTCATTTATTAAAGTCTTGAATGCACTAAATTGTTCCAAAAACCAATTTTTAATATCATTAATAACTGAACATATTTCATCCCAATATTGCACAATAATAACTGCTAAAGCAATTAAGGCTCCTACTGCAAGAGCCACAGCTAAAGCCCATCCAACAAATGGTATCCACGAAGTTGAAATAGCAGATGATAACGTACTTACCGCTCC
>CANQTY010000068.1 GCA_947626895.1 uncultured Bacilli bacterium | reverse complement strand
ACATTTTCTTTATATACCTCTAAAACTTTATCTAAAGTAAGCAAGCTAAATAAAGGATGATCAAAAGAAACATATAAAATATTATTATAAGGAATACCCTCTTTAATTAACGTATCAATCATTTGATACATAATCGTTGTTTTACCTATTCTTCTAGCACCTTTTAAAACGACAAAACGACGTAAATCATTTCTTTTGAAAATTTTAAAGGCCTCATAATAGGCAAAACGCTTCATATCTTTTAAATATTCTTTTGGTACTTCATGATATTCCCACCAGGGATTCATAGAAAATAATAGTTTTAAAATTCTCTCGTTTGATAAAAATTCTTCCATGCTAATAATCTCCTTCACTATTCATTCTTATTTTAACAAATTTAAAACATTTTACCAATATTTTTTCTAAATATTAGCATTATAATGTCAATCTTTAGACAAAAGATTGGCATTTCATCACTTTTTATGCAAATCTATCAGCTTTTTTAAGCACATAAAAAATTTTTTTTAAAATTCATTGAACACTAAAATTAAACCAATAGTCTATTTAACTGATTTTCAATTCTTTAAAATTTAAAATAAATAATTCAAAACCAAAATAAGGATCTACTTGTCCTGATTTAATTCGATAATCTAAATCATATAATCGATCTAATATTTCTTGAGCTTTTTCTTTAGATACTAAATTTAAATTTTTTAAGGCTAATTGCACGCGATATGGATGAATCGTCATCGTTTTAGCAATCATATCTTTATTTTTACCTTGACTTGCTAAATATCCTACTTGAGTAAGAATTCTAAATTGAGATGCCATTAAAGCGATAAGACGAACTGGTTCCTCTTTCATCGTCTTTAAATCCATATAGATTTTATATGCTTTATCAATATTCCCTTGCATTAAATTTTCGGCAATAGCAAAAGCATTTTGTTCTAATTTTAAGGAGACTAAAGCCTCGACATCCTCTAATTCGATTTTGGAAGAATATAGACATAATTTATTTGCTTCCATTGTAAATTTTGCAATATCATTACCACATCGAAAGAGTAATTCTTTTAAAGCATCTGCACTTATTAATACATTTTTTTTATTAAAATATTGAATCGCCGTTGCCCTCAACTGATCTTCGCTAAGAGCGATAACTTCTTTAATTTGCCCATATTTTTGAATGAGTTTATAAATTTCTGAACGCGTGGAAATATTATTTCCCTCTAAAAAGAAAATAATATCTGAATATGGAACAGGATTCATGATAAATTTTTTTAAAACATCGTATTTTTGGTCCTTTTCAAAATCTACTTTTTCTTTAGAAGTTGTAAGAAAATAAGGATTTGTTACTACGATTACTTTTTTAGGTGAAGATAAACTTGGTTGACTTGCTTCATAAACAATTTCATCGATTGGTACTTCTTTTGCAGACAAAGAAACATAATTAAATTCATCTTCATCTTTTCCAATTAATGTTTCTTTTAAAATTTTTAATTGTTTTTTTAATGTTGGATATTGATCACCATATAAAAAATAAACCATACTTTTCACCTAGCCCTATTATACACTTTCTTTAAGGGCAAAATAAAGGAAAATAGTCGCTTTCTTTTTTCGTGTCTAGTATAAAAATAGGTAAAGAAAAAATTCCTTCATGATAATAAATTGTCCCTTCTAAATCTGTTCTACGATAGGGAATATTTAACTTATTAAGACGCGAAAGAACATTATATGAAGGATGACCATAAGAATTGTTCTCACCACAAGAAATCACGGTTTCTTTAGGATTAATCTTTGTTAAAAACTCCTCTGAGGAAGACGAATTGCTTCCATGATGAGGAAGCTTAAGTATGTCAATTTTTGGTAAATCAAGCTTACATAATTCATGTTCAATTTTACTTGAAATATCTCCCGTAAATAGATAGCTTCTTTTTAAAAATGAAAAATAAATCACAGAAGAATTATCATTATCAAAACCATCCATAGCAAATGTATTGTAGTTTTTAAATTCTAAATTCCCTAGTTTTATCGTATCAAAACGATTTCCTAATAAGACGTTTTTAACAATAAAGTTTTTTTCTAATGAAGAATAGGCACCAGCATGATCAAAATCATCATGGCTTAAAAAGACCATATCGATATCTTCAATTCCTTTCTTTTGAAAATATGGGATTAATATATCACAAGCAACATCTTTATTTTTTAAGCCGCCTGTATCGATTAAAATATCTAAATTTTGGTGATGAATTAAAGCACAATCTCCTTGTCCAACATTAATAAAAGATACATAGGAATCAAATGTATTTAAAACTTTTGTCGAACTAATCATGGTAAGAAAAAATACACTAAAGGATAAAATGATGCCCTTTTTATAATCTTTCTTTTCTAAATACATCAATAATAAAATAAATCCTATAAAAAATAAAATCGTAAATACAATAGGAAGTTCAATATAATATAAAGGAAGAATTTCTTTAAAAAAGTCTAAAATCATTAATATTCCCTTGGTTAAAGGATTTAAGATCATTCCTTTAAAAGGAAACATTAAAAGAAAATAAGAAACAAAATAGATACCTTGTAATATAGGAGTATATAAATAAAGAATAATAAAGGAAAATGGCGAAACTAATTTACCTTCTATAACCATAATTAAAATAATGAGTTCATAAGATAAAAAACTATTCCCTATCTTTTTAATTTTATAAGGTAAAGAAGATAATGCATCATGAAGAAAAGTAAGTAAAAACGGAAAGATAAATAAATAATCAAATAATTCTAAGAAAAGTAAAGAAGGATTAATAGCTAATAAAAATAACAATAAAATAGCATTAATTCTTTTTTTACCAAGACTCTTTTTTGCTAAATTTTGATCATAATATACCCATAAAGCACGAATATTTCCTATTTTAAATTGTGATAAAAATAATAAAGGTAAGCAAATAATAATCGTTAAATAAGGAAATCGTTCATTGAAAAAGCGTTTTTTAATCTTCTCTATCCACCTTAAAAAAGTCGATAATAAAAATCCATTAAGGGAAAATAAACTTCCTATTCCAAGTAAATAAGAAGTTGACAAAACATCATTACTCTCATTAAAAAATAACATGCTATAAAACTCTTTACTATCACTAGATAAACCATCAAGAAGAAAATCTTTAATTGGCTTTATCCTTAAAGGTATAGAAAATTTTATTTCGACCTTTTTAGTATCAATCTCATAATAAATCGATTCATGATTTAAATAGGATTCAAAATCAAATTCACTTTCTAGATGAATAAAATGAAGAGAATTACTTTTTCCCTCTACATATAATAAATCACCTATTTCATAATCATTATCACGTGCGTAAACGTAATAGTTCTTACCATAAATATTGATAATTAAATAATTTTCTTTTGCTTTTGTTACTACTCCAACATCATGAATATCTTCTTTGATGCTACTTTTTTGATAAAATTCATTTATGCTTAAAAAGATGAAAAAGCAAGAAAAAATAAGCACAATTTTTTTCTTTTTTTTCAACAAGAAGAAAACTTGAAGGAGAACTGCCCCTCCAAGACCCAACAAGGGGTGAAGAAGGTGCAGTCCCCAACAAAGTAAAATGGACCAAAGGATTACGAAAATCATCTTAAGCAGATATAATCCCGAATCTTTTGGAAAGTAGCATCGCCAATTCCAGAGACATTCTTGATGTCTTCAAGGGCTAGAAAAGAACCATTTTCTTCACGATATTTAACGATTCTTTCGGCAAGTGTGGATGAAATCCCATCCAAAGTAGTAAGTTGTGCAGCTGTTGCGGTGTTGATGTTGACCTTTTCAGGCGCGGCTTCAATTTCACATTCCGTGGAATAATTTGATTTAGCAGGAATGTAGACGGTTTCTCGTCCCTCAAGAGTGGTTTCTAGAATAATTGCTTCTTTATCAGCGCTTTCTAAAAATCCACCTGCTTTTTCCACAAGATCACCGATGGTGTTCGTCTTTTCCATAGAGTAAGAACCTGGATGAACGATTTGACCATCGATGACAATGCGAACATAGGCTTCTCCACTCTTTTCTTCCACAAGAGAGGTAGTTTCAGCTTGAGTCCCATTTAAATCAGGATCAATTTTCGTGAAAGTGAAGACTAATGCCACGACCGCAACAGCTACGAGTGCGATAATCTTAAACATATCAAATCTCCTTTCACTTATATAAATAGAAGATTCAAAAAAAAATTAAGCAAAAAATTTTAAAAATTTTTTGTAATTCTTCATATAATGTTGTTTATAAACTTTATTTTTTATAAAAAGAGCCCATTTTTAGAGCAATAAGTGCTGATGAGGAATAATACCTAATATTTCATCTTTCCTAATGAATATTCTTATATATAACAGTTAATAAATCGACAAAGCTATGATTTTTATGATTATACTTCTTTAATTTTTTCCCACTAATAACCAATCAAAAATATTCACGGATTAAATTCCTTCATAATTACAAGCAATATATTCATATATAGATAAGATGATTTTTTTAAAATTATCAGATATTTTTTAAGTGGAGTTAATTCTTTTTTTCTTTATTATCAAGTTTTCCAATTGCTACTTCATATCCTCTTACTTTTAGTTCTAAATATACAATATTTTCTAATATATGACCTCGATCTTCATCTTTATATTCGATAAATAGTTACATGAGTTAATATATTTCATAATCATTAGTCTTCCTAATTTCATTGATATTTTATCTAACTATTTATTTCTAAAAAGAAAAAAGAGCCGACCATGGTACAAAGCTCTATTCCTTTTTTTGTAAGAGCAGGATCGTATGCTCCCCTTGAAAAATTTGCGGAGTGTTCATCACG
>CANQTY010000067.1 GCA_947626895.1 uncultured Bacilli bacterium | reverse complement strand
CTTTCTTTCATTTTTTAAATCTCCTTACGTCTTTTTTATTTTATATCAATTTTAAAGAATATGATTATATTAATTAATAATTTGTTAAATTTATTGTTTCTATTTAATGTGTAATTGTACAAATCTCTTTATAAGAATATTATTTTTGTAGAGGCAATTTCTTTTTGCTTTTAAAATTGGAATTAATATATAAAAGTGATTTATAGGAGTTAATTAAATGAAAAAAGAAAAAAGGAACAAATTAATGCGTTAATACAAAAGAAAGTTGTTTTTTTACGATTTAAATGATTCTAATTGCAAAGCTTATTGGGGAGATGAATGAGAATATGTACCCTACTATGTTCAAGTCCCAAAAAATCAGTAAAAATCTTCTGAATTTATTTATATTAATCTTTTAAACAACCAATAGGGATAATATAAACACCATCATTTCGTTTATAGGCAATATCTCCACCTGTAATGATGATTAATAAAGTGGGTTCATCTAAAGGATGTAAGGGATTTTTAATATTATAAGTTTTAATTAAATCTTTTAATTTACATAGATGAGAAGCACCTTCTTCTATTTGACTATTGCCTAATTTAAATTCAATTAAAGCATATTTGCCATTTTGTAGATGTAAAACTGCATCTGCTTCTAGATCATATCGGTCATGATAGTAAGATATGTTTCCTCCGAGAAGGGAAGAATATATCTTTAAATCACGGATACATAAAGTTTTAAAAATGAATCCATAAGTTGGTAAATCATAAATTAATTGGTCTATAGATAAATCTAAAGCCGCTACTGCAAGAGAAGGATCAACAAATTCTTTTTTCGTTTTAGATCTGATTGATGAAGCTGATCTAATCGAGGGATTCCAAGCAGAAATTTCATCGATAATAAATAAATTTTTCATTAAATTTATGTATTGATATAAAGTAGGTTCACTAATATCTACATAATTTGTTTGCATATCTTTTAATATAGTTTTATTCGAGGCAAGTGTAGAAATATTTCTAGCATAAGATTTTAAAAAAGTTCTTATTTTTTGGGGATCTCTTTGCACTTGATCAATTTTAGATACATCTTCTTCACATAAGCTTTTCAAATATGTTTTGGCAACATATAAAGCTTCTTGATTCGTTGTAGCAGTAATAGAGGATGGCCATCCTCCTCGACAAGAAGCAAAGATTAATTCTTCAAGAGATAAAGAGGATTTAATTCCATCAATATCTAAAGATGGGTTAGAAAATAATGCTTTTAAAGAAATTTTTCCATTTGATTCTTTAGATTCATATAGACTCATAGGATACATTTCCAATTTTGTAATTCTTCCTGTTCCAGAATGCATGATTTTAGAATGATCAACAGCATTAGATCCTGTTAAAATAAATAATCCTTTCTTTTGTCTTTGATCTACTTCATAGCGAACTGCATCCCATAATATAGGGGCTACTTGCCATTCATCAATTAAACGAGGATTATCTCCTTTTAAAAGAAGCGAGGGTTTAGTATCAACAAGGGCTAGATTTTGTTTTATTTGATCTGGATCTTGCATTTTTAAGACACTTTTAGAATGTTTTTCACCTGTCGTGGTTTTACCACACCACTTGGGACCAACAATTAAAACTGCTCCTATATAGGAAAGAGTTTCCTCTAGAAGAGAATCGATAATTCTAGGATAATAGTTATTTTTTGTCATAATACCCTCCTTCATTAGATTTATTATATATTTAAAATTTTATTTAAGTCAATAGCATTTTAGTGATTTGGGGTATTTTACTTTAGTGTTTTGAGGCAAATCACTTTAGTCTTTTGTGATTTAATAGATTGCCAAAATAAAAAAGGGTAAAAATACCCAAAATAATTTAAGAAATAATTTCATAAGAACTAAATATGAAAATATAGATAAATCGCTTATATTTAGCTTTATTTCAAAAAAATAATTGTATTTTTAATTTGATTAGAATATACTATGTTTAGAATAAAGGGTAAAATTACCTAAAATTTATTGGAGATAGATATGGAAATTAAAAGAGATCATTATTTAAATTTATTAAGAGTTCGAAAAGAAAATGGTTTTGTAAAAATTATTACAGGAATTCGTCGTGCAGGGAAATCATATTTATTAAACCATATCTTTTATAATGATTTATTAAATGAAGGGGTCAATGAAGATCATATTATCCGTTTTGCTTTTGATTCTGCCTCGGATTTAAAGCTAATTCATGAAGATTTAAATGAATTAACTTTACAAAATAAAAAAGTTGATCCAAATAAATTTCTAGATTATATTAATCAAAAACTTATCGATAAAAAGATGTATTATCTTTTATTAGATGAAGTACAAAACCTAAATAATTTTGAAATTGTATTAAACAGTTATTTGAAAGAAGAAAATATTGATATCTATGTAACTGGTAGTAATTCTAGATTCCTTTCTAAAGATGTTTTAACTGAATTTGAAGGAAGAGGGGATGAAATCCATGTTTATCCTTTATCGTTTCAAGAATTTTCCTCTTGTTATCAAGAAGATAAAACCTATATGTTTGAGGATTATCTTCTTTATGGGGGTCTTCCTTTGGTGGTTTTAGATAAAACTGAAGAACAAAAGATTTCTTATTTAAAAGATTTTATTCAGCAATATCCATTAAATAAAGATTCTTACATGAATGAATTATTCTCACTTTTAGGGGAAAATATAGGAACTTTAATTAATCCAAATAAGTTATCAATGATGCTTAAAACCATTAAAAATATGAATATTTCAAATATGAAGATTAAGGAATATATCTCTTATATGGAAGATGCATTTCTTTTATCCAAAGTCGAACGATATGATATTAAAGGAAAAAAACATATTTCTTCACCATATAAAATCTTTTTTGAAGATGTTGGATTAAGAAATGCTAGTTTAAATTTTAAACAAATTGAAGATCCTCATTTGATGGAGAATATCATATATAATGAACTTCGCTTCAGGGGTTATAATGTCGATATAGGTATTGTTGAAATTAGAGAAAAAGAAAATGAAAAGATGCTAAAAAAGCAATTAGAAATTGATTTTGTCGCTAATAAGGGAAGTAAAAGATATTATATTCAATCTTGTTTTTCTATTGGAGATGCTAATAAACTTGCACAAGAAACTAGGCCCTTTGATAAAACAAGAGATTCCTTTAAAAAGATTATTGTCGTGGGAAATGATATCCGTTTAAGAAGAGATGAAAAAGGTTATGTAATGATGGGAATAAAAGAATTCTTGTTAAATCCGAATAGTTTAGATTTATAAAAATCCTTTATCCTTATTTATATATATAATAAGTTATTCATTAAGGGCTTAACTTTAGAAAATTAGTATATTAAAAGTATTTAGTTAGGAAATGATTGATAAAAAGAAGATATAAAAAATCTTAGATAGATATTAAAATTTAAAAAATTCTTAAAATAGCGGTTAATTATTAATCTAAGTGCAACAAATATGATAAAAATGCAAACTGCCTATTGATTTAAGCAAATTAGTGTGCTATACATACTTAGAAGGTAGATTTAAATGAAAAAGAAAAATAAGATTATCGTCACATTGGTAGTTATAGCAGGTGTCGCAGCCGCTATATTCATTGGTGGTAAATATATACAAAATGTACTTGAAGGCATAGTTGGTGGCAGTTCAGAGCCAGACAAAGTATTAAGAGTACCAACAAATGTTAAGTTTGACGACAAGAAAAACCAACTCTCTTGGGACATGGTTGACCATGCAACCGCTTACAATGTTGACATCAATGGACAAAAGAGCACAGTTAATGAAAACAATTTGTACTATGTTCCAAAAGATGTAACAAATGTGTTCAAAGTTCAGGCAATTGATACAACTGGAGATTATTTTTCTTCAGACTGGTCACAGCCATACACTTACACACTCAGCAATGAGTTTTCTTATTCAAAGGTTTGTGCTTATCTTAATGATGCTTTAAATGATCCTGGATATTCATTGCAAAAAATTGTTAGCGCATATGTTGATAATAATACATTATATACTAATGGATATTTTAAAGATGTCAATGATGATAAACTTTTACGATTGGAGATTGAATATGATCAAACAGTAAATAGCATTTCTGATTGTATTGATAAAGAACCTAGTAATGTTCGAATCAAGAACAAATACGATATTGCAAACTATGACTCTGCAAGTTATTTAATTAAGTCTGATGCTTTTGCTGAAGAGATGGCAGAACATGGTCTTTCTGCTTATGACTTTAGTGTAGTATGTAGTCAAGTTGCAAAGGTTGATAATAGCGATGATTTTCATGTTTTTGCAACATACAAGGCAACAAATGGAAGTGAAGTAAAATATATTCAAAGTGATTTATTATGTGCTGTTATCAATAGTTCAGCAAATGAAGAACTTAATTATACAACAAAAATGTTAGAGGCAGACAATTTGCTTTTGAGTGAGTGCTCTTTCGCCGAACTTAAAGGTGATGAGATTGACTTTGCTAAGTCTATGGAAAGTATTAATTATGTTGCAGCACAAGATAGTTATAAACAAAACAAATACGTTGTTACAAACAACAATTATACTGTAACAGACAATAGTTTTTATACTGATGATGGGAATGAATTAAATGCTTAAAGAGTGTGTTATAACCCGAGTTTTGCAGGTGTTGTGCTAAGGCCAAAAATAATTTTTAGATTATTTTAATTAAATTGAAATAAAGTATAGCAAAATGTATTTTGTAAGCTTATAGATAATATAAATAAATAGGATTAGATATTTTATCTAGATAAATTAAGAAGACTAATTCACTTATAAGGAATAAGTGAAGAATTGGTTAATTATTAATCTAAGTGCAACAAATATTAATGAAAAAAATTTTCTAAAAAAAGCAAAGAGAAAATAGGGAAAA
>CANQTY010000066.1 GCA_947626895.1 uncultured Bacilli bacterium | reverse complement strand
GTACATGATTTGAAAGAAAAAGAAAAACAAATTGATCTTTTGTTTCTCTTTTTCCCTATTTTCTCTTTGTTTTTTTTAGAAAATTTTTTTCATTAATATTTGTTGCACTTAGATTAATAATTAACCAAAAAAGCATAAAATGCGCATGAAAGGGAGATTTTAGGATTTATATAGCTTCTAATAAAAAATAATTTTCTATAGATTGATAAATAACATGAGCTATATTTTTTTGATATTCTTCATTCATGAGTTTTTTTCTTTCTTCATGATTAGATAAAAAGCCACATTCGACTAAAACACCAGTTTTTGAAGTATTTCTAAATAGATAAAAATCCGATGTATGAATGATTTTATCTAGCTTTGTAAATTCATTTAGATTACTTTGTAAAATCGAAGCAAACTTTTTTGATAATTCATTTTCCTTTTTATAATAGACCATTGGACCATGAATAGAAGCATTAGGATAACTATTTAAATGCAGAGAAATAAATACATCACAATGAGATTGTTCAATAAATTTAGCTCTTTTCTTAAGATCTTCATTCTTTCTATTTTTCGCATATAAAGATGCTAAATCATAATTATCACTTCTAGAAATATAGCCCATAAAATGATGAATGATAATTTCTTCATATAAATAAGAAGCTATCTTTAAATTGATACTATCTTCATAAACATTATCAAAAACACATCCATGGTCTTTTCCTCCATGACCAGGATCAATAAAAATAAGCTTTTCTTGATTTAGAAAAACTAGCTCATCATTACTTTTACAGCTAACAAAGGATATCACAAAAAAGATGAACCAAATAATCTTGATAGACATGATTTATCTTATGAATAAAACTTTCAAAACATACTTAGAAGAAGTTATTTTCTTTATTCATACGGACGAAAGAAATATTTTCCTTTTCCACTTCCCTTGATTTCAGAAATGATATGTAATTCTTTATAAAGTCTTTGAATATAGGTGGTCGCAGTTTGTTCTGAACATTTTAATACTTCTCTTACTTTAGAATTACCAAAGATAATATTTCCGAGTTGTTCATATATTTCCATCAATTTTCTTTTGGTTGATGAAGAATAAGATGAATTCATAATGCTTTTCTTAATCACTTGATCATCTTGAACAATATAGCTATTTTCTTTATCGTTTCCTTCATCTTTTAATTTTAAATATTCTTCACTTGCAGGAATCACCACGGAGGTAATATTGTCAAATGATTCAAAGGTTTTATAATATAAGGAAGGAGAACCATTATCTAACAAGGCTTTTTTAGCCTCACCAATGCCTGTACCAAAGGATTCAATAATTCCCAAAGCTTTAAACATATCGCGAATTTCAGGGTTTTCTGTATCTCTTTCATTAAAGAAAGTTCTTTCATTTAAATCTTTAATCTTTAAAGGCGGTAAGGGTTTATTATAATTTACAATATTCATTTGTTTATTCGAAATATAAATTTGAATAGCTTTTCCATTTTCATAATTATTATGAACAATAGCATTTGCTACGAGTTCTTCAATAGCAATATAAGGAAAATTGACTACTTTTCGATTGTTTGCCTTATGATTTTCACGGATGACAATTGTATTTAAATAATGATTATTAATATAACTTACAATATCTTGATATTGTTTCCATATAGGCCCATAAAAAGTTTTGGATTCCATTTTTCTCTTGTTATCAAACATATCCACGATGATTTCTACATAAGCATATGGAATCAATTTTTCAGGATGATCACAAAACATTAAAATTGCAAAGTTCTTAATTCTTTTTTCTAATGGATCATTTTTATCTAAAAGATTTAAGGCATTAGCTAATTGAGTTTTATCTAAATTTTCCATAATTCCCCTGGAACTGGTTTTTGCCACATATTCTCTAAATAAATCCATATTTAAATCATCTAGAGTTGCTACATCACTAACTAGCGAGGTGAAATGAAAATTAGAAAACTTTCTTAATAAATCAAATTCTTCATCTACTCGTGGCAAGCGAGTTTTCATTTCTTTTCTTATATATCTTCCAGGCTTTAAATCAAATCTTGTATCATGGATGACATTTGTAGAAACCATAAATGGTCCACCAAGTTGACGCTTAACCACTACAAGAAGATAATGTTTATTTTCAAAAGAGTTAGCAAGAACTTCAAAAGCAACATTGGGATATATAAAAGGTTTTAATGAATATAATTCATTCTTATATTTTTCTAGTTTTCCTTCTTCTATTCCTAAAATAGGTAACTTAGGGATGGCTTTATTATGCTCATCATTTACTTCTTCAACACCAATAAAAATATATTGAAGATCATTATCATAATAATTATTACCATATGCACAAATCGTTTTTAAGATGGAACCCAAATTTAGAGTAGATGCCTTATATTCAATATAAGAACATTCACTAGATAAATGACTTAAAATATCATTCGCAGCTTTTTTAATTCTTTCATAATCCATAGTGTTTCCTCCTTAATCCATATATATTCTGCACCAAACCCAAGATTTTTTCAAGCAATCCCAAGATTTTTAATGGAATCCATATATTTTAGGACCTAATTTTTTATGCTCACAGGATAACGGATAAAAAAGAGTGAGCATACTTTAAGATAAAAAAGCAAGAAAGCAGCTAGAAATAGTTATTTTTTTTAAATGGTAGTTACTAATTTATGTGAGCATAAAAGTTAAGATTGTATTGTCCTTTTTCAACAAAAATTACGTTCCATTTTTGTCACAGCTTACAGATTTAAGTTTTGAAAAGAATTTCTCCATCGCTTATAATGAACGAATGAAGGAATTTTACAATCATGGAGGCTAACATGGAACGAAAAATCGTACTGAAAAAGGATCTTCTTGACGCCTTTCAAAAGGTAGGCGTGAAGGCTGGGCAGACAGTCATGGTCCACTGCTCCCTAAGCGCCCTAGGCTTCGTCTGCGGCGGGGCTCAGGTGGTGATTGAGGCCCTGATGGAGAGCGTTGGGAAAAACGGGACCCTAATGATGCCCACTCAATCCTGGAAAAACCTGGACCCCACCTCTGGCGTCCATTGGCAGGAGCCCCAGGAATGGTGGCAACTCATCAGAGATAACTGGCCAGCCTACGATAAGGACATCACACCCACCAATACTATGGGTGCCGTGGCAGAGATGTTTCGCAGGTGGCCAGGGACAATCCGCAGCGACCATCCAGCTAGGTCCGTAGCGGCTTGGGGTCGGTACGCCGATTACTTGACGGAAAATCATGACCTATCCAACATTTTCGGAGACGGCTCACCCATCGGCAAGCTTTACGAGTTAGACGGCTATGTGCTGCTCATCGGTGTGGGCTATGACAAGAACACTTCACTCCATCTAGCCGACGCAAGAGCCGAGTACCCCAGCAAACACAACACCCTGGAGAGCAGCGCAGTCCTAGAAAACGGCGTGCGCGTCTGGAAGTCCTACGAGACGCTTTTTGTGGACGGAAAGGATTTTAACCAGATTGGTCAAGCTTTTGAGGCAAGTTGTCCAGTTGCCAAAACCGTCCTAGGAAATGGGACAGTGACTTTTATGCGCCAAAGGGAGCTTGTGGATTTTGCAGTCAGATGGATCGAGGAGAACAGAAAATGACGTGTTCAAAAGAACAGTCTTTTTCCGCTTCGAAGTGGAAATCCGTATGAAAAATATGAAATCCGAGGCAAAAGTTAGCCTGGATTAAACCCATAAGATGTCAAAAAAGGCGGTTAGCTCCAATTTTAATCCTATAAACCCATAGAAAATAGCTCAAATCACGCTAAATTGGACATTCGTTTCAGAATTTTGGGTAAAGAAAAACCTGGAAAATAGCATATTTCCAGGCTTTTTTTGCATTTTGTAGCTCTTGATTAACGTTTGCTGAACTGCGGAGCGCGACGTGCGGCTTTAAGACCATATTTCTTACGTTCTTTAGCACGAGCATCTCTAGTGAGCATACCTGCGACCTTTAAAGGTTTACGATAGTCTGCACTGGCTTCAAGTAACGCACGAGCGATACCTAAACGGATTGCACCAGATTGACCTGTAAATCCACCACCTTCGACGCTAGCACGGATATCGAAGCGTTCTTCTGTACCAGTGATAACTAAAGGTTGTTTTAAATCCATGACTAAGGTAGCATGTGGCATATATTCATTAACATCTCTACCATTAACGATAATTGTGCCTTTTCCAGGAGTTAAATAAACTCGAGCAACTGAGGACTTTCTACGTCCTGTGCCGTAATAAACGACTGCTTCTTTTTTCTTTGCTGGCATATTGACCTCCTAGTACTTGAGCTCATAAGCAATTGGGTTTTGGGCTTGATGCTTATGCTCTGCTCCTTCATAGACGAATAATTTCTTGTAGATTTTTCTTCCAAGACGACCTTTTGGAATCATTCCCCATACTGCTCTTTCAAGCATTTCAACAGGAAATTCTCTTTTCATAACTCCTGCGCTTCTTGAACGGATTCCACGTGCATATCCTGATGCATTGTAATAATATTTCTTATATTCTGCATCTCCAGATAATGCGACTTTACCGGCGTTAATTATAATGACATAATCACCACAATCAACATTCGGTGTATAAATGGCTTTGTTTTTCCCTGTAAGTAATCTTGCGACTTCAGAAGCAAGACGACCTAAAGTTTTACCTTCTGCATCTACAACGTACCATTTTCTTTCAATTGTATTTGCATGAGCCATAGTTGTTTGACGTTGCATATTAATTCCTCCTATAAATGCTGTCTACCGGGACTACATTCGGCGAATTAAGCCATAAACAATATTACTCGACGTTAAAAAATATGTCAACGAATTTCCCTTTATCTTAAAAAATTTTGTTAAGTAGTTTTACTTAATCATTTTTGCTATCTAAATTAGCGTTTTCTATTTCTTCATT
>CANQTY010000065.1 GCA_947626895.1 uncultured Bacilli bacterium | reverse complement strand
ATCGCCAAACCCAAATATTACTGCTTGTCCAATTAATATTGGATGCAATCCTTTCTGTGGTTATTATAACAATTTTTGATTTCCTATACTAGAAAAAACAACACTGTGCAAAGAACTATTGTAAAAAAATGTAGAAAAGATTATCTAAATAAAACTTGCTCTCATTTTAAAAGATAATTAAAACAAAGAAACTAAATTAAAACTTTATTTAGAAAATAAAAGTGCTATGATGAATATAGTTTTTAGGAGGAGGCTATCTATGGAAAAATCTTTTAAACTATTAACAATGCAAGATTTATCTTGTATGGGGCAATGTTCTTTAACAGTTGCTCTTCCTATTTTATCTCATTATGGCATTGAAACTTGTGTGTTACCTACCGCGGTTTTATCAAATCATACGATGTTTTTAAGTTGGTCTTATTTAGATTTAACTCCTGAAATTCATAACATTTTTAAGGAATGGGAAAAAAATGAGATTCATTTTAATGCTTTTTTATTAGGATATTTAGGAAAAAAAGAACTAATTGATGTTGCTAAAGAATGCTTTAAAAAATTTTCTACTAAAGATAGAAAGATATTTATCGATCCCGTTTTTGCCGACAATGGAAAAATATATCCAGGATTTGATGAAGACTATATCATTCATTTAAGAAGTTTATTACAATATGCCGATTTTATTTTACCAAATGTTACTGAGGCTTCTTATCTAGCTGGGGTTCCCTATCAAGAACACCATGATGAAAAATATTTAAAGAAAATCATAAATGAATTAAAAAAATATACGAAAGCAAATATGATTATTACAGGCGTGGAAAAAGAAAATACCATTGGAGAATATCTTGTTTTAGATGATAAAGAAATAGCAGTTGACCATATCAAGGTTCCTTCAAGAAGACATGGTACAGGGGATATCTTTTCTTCCGTATTTACTGCAAAGTATTTATTAACTGGTGATATTCTTCTCGCTAATGATTGTGCCTCTAAATTTGTCATCGATTGTTTAAAAGAAACAAGTGAAGAACATTTTTATGGAGTAGAATTTGAAAAACTATTATTAAAAGAGGGAAAATGAGTACATTAACGAATATCAATCAAAGATTAGTTTGGGATTGTTTCATGATTGAAATCGAAGAGTTTCTTTACGAGCATCATTTTTATCATGTACAAGATAAACTCTCTATTTTAAAGAAAACATCTTCAAAAGATAATATAGGTTGTTATCTTAAGAAAACATCTAATAATTCAACTTATTATTTGCTATATGAGGATATAAAACCATATGAAAAAAGAAGAGAAAAAGCATTTGTTATGTTTTCTCATCTTCAAAAGTTTTTTGAAGATCATGGTATCTATTTAGGTGAATATGGTAGTAAAGATCCAAATCAATATTCTTTATTTTATATCGATGAAAATGTTCATCTTCCCATTGTAACAATGGACACATCTAAAGCCATGGAAATCAAAATTTTACCTGCGTTTTTAGAGATTTTATCATTAAAAGCCATATCCATTCATAATCACCATAATCAAATTTCTTTGCTCGTTTTAGATAATGGAGATCCTAAAATTGTGCAAAAGGTCAATTATTTAAAAAATAAAGGTTATGTGACTTTCGTAGGAAGTTATAAAGAACAAATCAATTATTTTCTTTCACAAAAGTATTTATTTGCACGCTTGATTTCTAAACAAATCGAGAAAAAAGATATCAGTATTATCATGAATTTAAGCTCAAAAGAAAAAATTGAATCTAAGGATATTGAGCATGATTTAATGAAATTTGAAGCAAAAGAAATAAGTCAAATCTATAAACTTTCCTTAAAAGAACATTTAGATAGTTTATCAACAAAATCTAAACGCGTAAAATTATGCAATGAATGTGCGACAAAAAGAGAACAAGACTATTATGTTTTAAAACCAATCTTTCAAATACTTAATATTGAAAAATGCCTAGATTGTGCTTCTTTTAATACTTTTCAATATTATTTAATTCCTAAAAAATAAGGAAACAAATACGTTTTAGAATGTTGACACTTTAAATGATAAAAATTATAATAAATTTGGTCATATTAGGGAGGCAAAAATGAAGGTCTTAATTTACTTTCAAAGTGAGAGATTATTAAGAAAAAGTGGCATTGGTAGAGCCATGCGCCACCAAATGAATGCCTGTAAATCTGCACATCAAGATTTTACTATTAAAATCCATGAACCTTATGATATGGCTCATATTAATACGATATACGAAAGAAGTTATTCGCTTTTAAAAAGCTGTCATAAAAAGAATATTCCTGTGATTGCCCATGGACATAGTACTTATGAAGATTTTCGTAATTCTTTTGCCTTTTGGAAAATTGCCAAAGTTTGGTTTAATCATCGCATTAAAACGATGTATTCTAACGCTGATGCAATTATTACTCCGACAAAATATTCTAAATCACTAATTGAATCTTATGGCTTTAATAAAGAAATTTATGTATGTTCTAATGGTATTAATCTTGAGGATTATTCCTATTCTCAAGATAAAATTGATGCTTTTAAAAAGAAATTTAAAATCAAAGACGGACAAAAAGTTATCATTGGAGTCGGTATGCTTTTTGAAAGAAAAGGGGTTCCAGATTTTATTGAAATCGCACGTCATTTCCCTGATATTAAATTTATTTGGTTTGGAAATCTATCCCCAATTTTAAGAACTAGAGTGATTAAAAAGGCTTTAAAACATAAACCTAAAAATGTCATTTTCCCTGGATATATGGATAATTCCATCATAAAGGGTGCTTATCTATATGCAGATTTATTCTTATTCCCCAGCTATGAAGAAACAGAAGGGATTGTCGTATTAGAGTCATTAGCGTCCAAATGTCCTACATTAATTCGCGATATCGGTGTTTATAAAGAATGGTTAAATGATGGAGTAAATTGTTTTAAAGCAAATACTATCGATGAATTTGTAGAGAAAATTCGCTATATTTTATCTAAACCAAGTGAACTTGAAGAAATTAAAGAAAATGGTTATAAGGTTGTTGAAGAAAGAACTTTAGATAAAGTTGGAAGCCGCTTAAAAGAAATTTATGATACCGTTTATGCAAAATGGTTAGAAACGCATCCTCTTCCCCAGGAAAAAGAGCATAAAAAACAAAATAAAGAAGCAAAAAACACTCTTTAAGAAAAGGAAATTTTAAATTTGATTTTTAATATTGAAACCAAAGTTTAGTTATGTTATATTATTTAAGCGACCTCTGGAGCAATACTCAAGTTGGTGAAGAGGTACCCCTGCTAAGGGTATAGATCGGGAAACCGGTGCGAGAGTTCGAGTCTCTCTTGCTCCGCCATGATGGATCAGTGGTGTAGCGGTTAACATGTCTCCCTGTCACGGAGAAGACCGCGGGTTCGATTCCCGTCTGATCCGCCATTCACAAATTGCAGGCGTAGTTCAATGGTAGAACTTTAGCCTTCCAAGCTAACTACGCGGGTTCGATTCCCGTCGCCTGCTCCAAATTTAAAATAACGCCTAGAAATAGGCTTTTTTTATTTCTTGCGTGTAAAAATGCGTGTAAAAAATTTTTTGAAAATAAGTATAGGTCAAATGTATAGGTCAAATTTTTACACCCTTATATAAAAAAAATCAGCCTTGAGCTATCTTGGACTGATTTTAATTTCCAATATTTTTCCTAATTTCTTTTGAGTATGGTAAAAGTTCATCAACTGGTTTATTGATGTTTGTAAAAATATAATTCAAATATTTTTCAATATTGAGATTGTTGATAAGAGCTGTTTGAATAATAGAAAATATTATTGTTGTATATTTAGCACCAGCATATGATCCAGAAGTTTGAAATACTTTTCTTCTAACTACAAATGGTTTAACGTATAGGTCAAAAATTAACACCCTCCAACCAAATTAAAAAAAGATAATCTAGAAGAATAAATTTGGCGTAATAATGGCGTAATAAACTTGATTATTTGGCGCAATAAATATATATTATTATATAGGGTGATAAAATGAAATTTTCTGAAACAGATAAAATTGAATTAAAAGTGAAAGTTAATGATTCTCTTCCTAAAGAAATTGAATCATTTTTAAACACAGATGGAGGTATTATCTATATTGGCACAGACGATGATGGTAATATTCTTGGAGTTAATGATTTAGATTTCACATTAAGAAATCTTTCAGATATCATTTCCAATCAAATAGAACCAAACGCTATTGATTCAGTGAAACCAGAGGTTGAATTTATTGACGGAAAGGCAATTGTTAAAATTTGCATTACAAAAGGATATGCGCCCTTATATTGTATTAAAAAATATGGTTTTTCATCAAATGGGTGTCATTTTCGTGTGGGTACTACATGTAAATCGATGACACTAGAAATGATAAAGAAAAAAATTGAAACGGGATTATCTAATTTTGATATGATGATTAGAAGGGAATCCTATTATAATGACTTATCTTTTATTAAATTAAAAATGCTTTTAATCGAAAATGGATATCATATTGATGATTCTTCCTTGGAAAAAAATTTTAAATTGAGAACAAATGATGGAAAATATAATTTTTTAGCCGAACTTCTCGCGGATGAAAATTCGATTCCTTTTATTTTTGCTAAATTTAAAGGAACAACAAAAGCTACTTTTTCGGAAAGAAGCGATTATGGTAATCAATGTATTATATTGGCATATGAAAGAATGAAAGAAAGATTGAAATTAGAAAACATATGTAAAACTATTACCAATCCTCGACCACGTAAGGACATTTATTTATATGATATTGATGCTGTAAATGAAGCCCTAATTAATGCAATTATTCACAATGATTATCGCATAAGTGACCCTCAAGTTGCTTTCTTTGATGATCGCTTAGAAATTACTTCACATGGCGGTTTACCAAATGGTTTAACTAGGGAAGAATTTTTTATGGGCATAAGTAGGCCAAGAAATGAGCAATTGATGGGAATATTTACAAGATTAAGAATAGTAGAACATACAGGACATGGCGTGCCTACAATTGTTAATAAATATAGTAAAAATGTTTTTGAAATTAGTGATAGTTTCATTCGTGTAATCATTCCATTTAACCAAGAAGTATTATCTAATCACAAAAGATTACATACTATAGATGAATCAGAAGATAAAAATAATAAGGAAGAAGAACATATAAATAAAAGCAAAAATAAAGACGAATTAATTCTTTTTCAAATTAAAAACAATCCATATCTTTCCACAAGACAAATGAGCGAAATATTAACAATTCCTTTTAGAACTTTGCAAAGATATATGGCATCTTTGCAAAAAAGAGGTTTTATAATGCGGATCGGCGCTAATAAGAATGGTTATTGGAAAGTTATTGAATAAGCAAAAAAACTAAAAATAAGCTAGTTGGCGTAATAATTTTATAGAAAACTATAATATGTAATTCCTAAATAATGATAATATTTCAATAGTTCTTTGCACAGTGTTGTTTTTTCTAGTATAGGAAATTAAAAATTGTTATAATAACCACAGAAAGGA
>CANQTY010000064.1 GCA_947626895.1 uncultured Bacilli bacterium | reverse complement strand
ATAATTTAAAACTCCATCTTCCTTTATTCCTGGATATGGAGTTTTTTTGTCAATACACAGTTTTTTTGACGCTTACGATGCAATCCTTTCTGTGGTTATTATAACAATTTTTAATTTCCAATACTAGAAAAAACAACACTGTGCAAAGAACTATTGAAAAAAATTTTTTTGCAAAATAAATTCATATGCTTAAAGCATAAAAAAATGACTAACATGATTCATTTCGTTAATAAGCTATAAATGATTTATACAATTAAATTAGTATAAAATATGCAGAATGTTTAGTTACTATTGCAATAATTATCTAGTATGATATTATAAAGTGTAGAAAAAATACATTTTAAGGAGATGACTTTATGCTAAACAAAATTATGATCAGCAACATGAATTCTATTGGAGATTGCACAATTGACTTTAAAAAGAAAAGTTATAAGTTTTTAAATGAAAACGTATTAGGTAATAATTTAAATCCAATTGCTATTTATGGACATAATGGAAGTGGTAAATCATCTTTTTTTAAAAGCATTCAGCAAATGCTTTGCTTAATGATTTTTCCTATTGAAAAATTAAATTCTTTTGTCCCAAATTATTTTTTATTTGATGAATGCAATAAGAAGAACAATTTTAACAGCTTAATAAGCTCAATTACTTTATTTTTTGATATTGATAAACATCAATATGAATATTCTATTTCTACTTCCATGTATAGAAGGATTGAAAAAGAATATTTAAAAATGGATAAAATGATAATATTTAAAAGAGATGTGAATACCGAAACTTATCAAAATCAAACAAATAATATATCAAATAATCGTTCTTTATTAATTCCAACACTTCGCTATTTAGCGGCATTAAACATCAATGATTTGATTATTCAAAATGTTTATTCATATATTTCTAATTTTGTCTTTGTCAATTTACCCATGCAAGAAGTAGGTGGATTTGTTACATCAAGAATATTTTCTAATACAAACATATATGATTTATTGATAAGTAAATCAGAAGAAGTTAAGGAATTATTAAAAACTTATGAAGATTTTCCAATTTATTCTATTTTAAAAATAAATAATCCTATTAATCTTCCTAACTCAGATAAATATTTTATTCAATATGAAGGCTTAGAGGATTATAAATTACCTTTTGGATTAATTTCAAATGGGATGAAGAATCAAAGCATTTTACTTTCAATTTTGGTCTCACTACCTCAAAATAGTGTGTTATTTATAGATGAACTAGAATTAGCTCTTCACCCTTCTACAATTGTTTCATTTTTAGAAATTGTTAAAAAGAAGAAAATCCAATTAGTTTTTTCATCGCATAATACCCATATTTTGCAACATTTAAGGCCAGATCAAATTTATTTTGCTAATTGGAAAAATGGATTTTCTAATTTTGATAGATTATCTACAATCTATCCTAATATTCGTGAAGTTAATAATCTTGAAAAAATGTATTTAAGTAACCTTTTTGATATCGAGGATTAAGATGCAATGAAAAAAGAAAAATTATCTAATTATTGTCGAAGGTGCGGTGTCAGAACAAAGCATTTTTGAATATGCTTTTAAAATGTATGGTTATAATGTAATTATTGAGAAGAAAAAGCTATCTGTGAATACTACCTTTTCCCAAACTGTCTATGAAAATAATAAAGACATTATTTATGTTATTCAAGGGCCGAAAAATCGAATAAATGAATTATTGAAAAATAATACCAGTTTTATTGATGTTAATCGTCATTTTTATCATCATTTAATGAAATTTTCTGCTATTTTTCTTGTTTATGATGTAGATCATAATACAAATAAGGAATTGGAAAATGCTTATCAATATTTCAATAATATTTCTGATGGATTACTAATACTTAATGTACCATGTCTTGAAGCGCTCGCTGAATATAATATGAATCGAGTATATAAATCTACCAATTTTACAGACTATAAAAAGATTTTAAATCAATATTATAATGATAAATTTCATTTGAATGTGAAAGAATATATTATGCTTCATTTTAATGAATTGCTTCTCAACCACTTGCAAAGAAATTATGAACTTTTTTTAAAAAACCATACTTTACATGATGTTAACGATGTAACAATGCATGTTCAATATCTCTTGGAAATAACAAATAATGAAAATATTAGAAAAGGTAATAGTAAAGAAAATTATGAAGTTATCATAAGATTTTATTCTACAGTACTTTACGTCATCTTATGCTATCTAAAAGGATTCGCTAAAAAAAGAAATAACTATTATCTCTTATTAAAATATTTGATTCAAGAAGAAAAAAAATAGAATAAATCAGGAATATATGTATGCAAAAGCTATCGTTAAATACCATATAACAACAGTTGCTGCATTTAGTAAATTTGCAAATATTAGTGTCATAGAGGCTAAACAATATTTTGTTATTTTTGAACAAAAAGGAATTATTAAGAAAGAAAAAAATCAAACTAGAATTATTGAAGTAACTTTAGATGATATAAACGTTATTTATAAGAAAAAACAATTACAAACAACTTAATTCACCTAATGTAAATAAATATAGAAAAGTAAAAAGGTTAATCCATAATAGCAAAGAACGGCGACTACATCATTAATCGTTGTAATTAAAGGTCCACTTGCCACGGCAGGATCAACATGAATCTTTTTAAATAACATAGGAATCATTGTACCCGCGAAAGAAGCTAATCCCATAGCAATACATAAAGAACTACCAACAATTAAAGAAGCTATAAGTGTATCTTGTATATTGAATTCCCCATGGATAGGAATACGTGTTAAATATAAATATAAAAAGCAAATAAATCCAGAAATTATCCCTAATAATAAACCATTAATTAATCCTACTCTCACTTCTCTAAAAATTAATATAGCTTTCTTTTTAGAGGTGATTTCTTCATCACTTAATGCTCGAATTGTGACCGCGAGAGACTGCGTACCAGCATTTCCCGCCATATCTAAAATTAAGCTTTGGAAGAATACCATCACAGGTAAAGCAGCAATAATCGCTTCAAAATTTGAAATTAACATTGAAACAATTAAACCTAATCCAAGTAATAAAATTAACCAAGGTAGACGTTTTTTTAAAGAAGTAAAAACTCCTTCATCAATATCACTATCACTTGTAATCGCAGCGAATTTATGATAATCTTCACTCATTTCTTCATCGACTACTTCTGTGATATCATCGGAGGTAATAACCCCAACTAATTGATTATTATCTAAAACAGGAATTAAATGTTCTGCATAACTTCGAATATCATTAATACATAAAGAGGTTTTGTTATGTCCATCTACGGTTGGATAATTTTCAATTAAAATATCCTCAAGAGGCGTATCTTTTCTTGCACAAATTAAATCTTTTAAATCGATAGCGCCTGCAAAATTATGTTCATTATCTTCGACAAAAATCGTGGTGATATTATCATTATCTTTTGCTTGATCAATGAGTTTTTTCATCGCATCTTTTACTTTATCTTCTTTATTCACTAAGATGTAATTCGTCGTCATTACACTACCGATTTCATCTTCATCATAAGATAAAATAAGACGCACATCTTCTTGCGCATCTTTATCCATCAAAGAAAGGATATTTTCACGATCTTCTTCATCGAGTTCTTGAAGGGTATCAACTGCGTCATCTGCGTCCATTCTTTCGACAATATCCGCGGTCTTTTCTTCAGGCAAATCTTCAAGAATTTCTTCAATTTCAGAAGCATAACTTAAAACATCCGATAGACGATCATCCCCAAGAAGACGGAAGAGTTTTTCTTCTTCATCCTTACTTAAAAAAGGAATACATTCTGCAATATCTGATTCATGATAATTTTCTAATTCTTCTTTAATATGTGCTTCATCATTACTTTTAATCAGATGAAGGAGTTCCTCGACATAATTTTCCATAGAAAAACCTCCTTTCATGTTTAATTATACTTATGAAAAAATCTTTGAAAAGTTAAATTTATAAAAATTGAATTTTTAAATTTCATTGATACATATATAACTAAAAATCACATATTTTTTAAGAAAAGTGTGTATTTTATACACATATTTATTAATAAAAACGTGATTTACCTTGTTATAATGCCTAAAAATCCATATAATAAGCTTAATCGAGGTGATATTATGAAACGCTTAATTATGGAAGAATTAAGAAAATGGAAAAATTCTAAATACCGAAAGCCTTTAATCTTAAAAGGTGCTCGTCAAGTAGGTAAAACATGGATTATGAAAGAATTTTCTAAAGAATTTAAAAATGTCGTCTATATCAATTTTGATGGACCAAATGAATATCAACAATTTTTTGAAACTACTAAAGATGTATATCGTATTATGGAAAATATATCTTTTTCTAGTGGTATTCCCATCACAAAAGAGACATTAATTATCTTTGATGAAATTCAAAACTGTAACGAAGCCTTAAATTCTTTAAAATATTTTTGTGAAGATGCAAAAGATTATTATGTCATTGCCGCGGGTTCTTTACTTGGTTTAAGTTTATCGAAAGGTTTTCCTGTAGGTAAAGTGGATTTTTTAGATGTTCATCCCATGAACTTTTTAGAGTTTTTACTTGCAAATGGAGATGATACTCTATTTAACTACTTATTAAATATTCATGAAATAGAAGAAATTCCCTCTTTATTCTTTAATAAGTTAATCGAAAAACTAAAGATGTACCTCATCATTGGAGGTATGCCTGAACCAATTTCATATTGGGTAAAAGAAAAAGATATTGAACTAGTAGATCATGCTTTAAATAATATTTTAAAGGCTTATACTCTAGATTTTGGAAAACATTTTATAAGTAATAATCTTGAAGAAAAATATCATGAAAAAAAGATCAATTTAGTTTGGAATTCTTTACCCTCCGAGCTTGCTAAAGAAAATAAAAAATTCTTATATTCTGTTATAAAAACTGGAGCAAGAGCAAGAGAATATGAAGATGCTTTAGAATGGCTAATCGATGCAGATTTAGTAAAAAAAGTTTTTAGAGTAAGTAAACCCTATCTTCCCTTAAAGGCATATCAAGATTTAAATGCTTTTAAGGTTTATCATTTAGATGTAGGATTACTAAGAAAGATGTCTAGTTTAAGTTATAAAGCCTTCAGTGAAGGAAATCGTATATTTAGTGAATTTAAAGGAGCTCTAAGTGAAAATTTTATCTTAGAAAGCTTATCTTCATATCTAGAAAATTCCATCTCCTATTGGGATGAAGCACCTTATGAAGTAGATTTTTTAATTCAAATTGATAATGATATCTTCCCTATCGAAGTTAAATCAGGAACAAATGTTCATTCCCTTAGTTTAAAAAAATATCAAGAAAAATATAATAAAGAAACAAAACTTCTCATTCGCTTTTCTTTATTAAATCTAACTCTTGATGGAAATATATTAAATGTTCCCTTATTCATGGTAGATTTATTACCTAAATTAATTAAAATAGCACTAAATAAGCTTGAAAAAGACAATTAATATTCCCTATTTAATTCATCATTCTTGGGAACAG
>CANQTY010000063.1 GCA_947626895.1 uncultured Bacilli bacterium | reverse complement strand
TTGTTAACTTGTATTACCATCAAAAATCTATATTTTTTATCCGTTTATATACCATACTTTTTGGGATTTTATTTTAATTACTTTAAAAACTCCTCAATAAAGTCAAAGGATACTGCATCAAAAGCACTATATGCGTTTTCAATTCGATAATATCCTCCATCACTAGTCGTCACAAAATATCCTAAATATAAAGTAGATTGAGAAATATCTTCTTCGTTATAATCAGCTTTAAGACCTGCGCCATAAGGAATATATGTATCCTTATCATCGCTCATTCCCATGAAATCACAAACCGCGCCTGTAATACCAACATCTGTGGTCATAAAGTAATTATTGAGAACAGAATATTCTAAAACCTCTATATCATTAAAGATAGAAAGCGTTGTTGGATAAACTGAAGTATCTTTAAGAGAAGTGTTATCTTTAATCTTTCCTCCTAAAACCAACTTTTCTTCACCAGAGGAATTGGAAACAGAAAATTCATAGATAGAACCCTGATAATCAATGTATCCATAATCTTCATATCCTGGAAGTTCATAATCGACAAAAACAGCATGTTCCATGTAATAGGTATAACCAATATGGGCTCCATTATCTGTTAGACCCATATCTTCTTTATAGCTTTTAGCGTTCATGAAGGCATTGTAAACTTTTTCTAAGTTTTCCTTAGATGTATCTACATGAGGACCCTTTCCAGAAGCTAAATATGCTTCAATTTCAGGAATCTCTGTAGTTCCAATTGCGCTAATGGTGCCCTCTGCTTTACCAAACGTACCAAAGTCAACAACCACTTTCATACTATTTTCATCCACGTATTCAAAATAAGCATTTTGTACCATGGAATAATAATTTCGATAACTGACTCGTGCCACGCATTGTAATAAAATATTAAGATTTTTTTGATCTTGAACAAATAATTTTTCACCTTCGGATTTGGTGTCCATGCTAAACAAGTCTAATTCAATGAACGAATAAACAGATTCATATAATGATTTATATGGATTTCCAAATGTATCGATTTGAACTTCTCCTGGAAGAACTTCATTATTATCAATTGCATAAGAGAAAATTGTATCTTGATATGATGCATATCCAATCGAGGAACTTGGTGATTTTTTATCATCTGTATAACAAGCATCTTCCATAAAACGATCAACAAATTTTTCTTTTAATACATTTTCTGAACCATAATAAGTAGCATCAAAAGTATAATTTTTTGTACTTTTAATCTTATTAAGAATCGTTTTAAATTTTTCTGGAATTGCTGCAAGAACTTTGGCACCTTTACCTGAAGCAATATAATTTTCAATCACATCATTTTTCGTTGTATTCACATTTTTAACATCTATTACATAAGTATAATTACCGTTAGAAAGACCAAGGGTAGCAATTAGCTTAATACGTAAAGAATTTTCACCCGTTACAGAAATTAAAACTTGATTGACATCACTAAAATCCATAACCCCATCTCCATAATTGATTATGTCAATGAGATTATTAACGTTTTGTTCATTGCTTTCTAAATCTAATCGATATGTATTTCCTGTCACGGTCGTATCAGGTAAATGATCTAATACCATATCTGCAAAAGATGTCATAACACCAGAACCATATAATTCATCTAAAACAACATCGCTAGTTTCATCTAGACGGAAAGGAATATCTGGAACTACTGTATCCCCATCTAAAGTAAAACGGAATACTTGATTATTGGAAATCCCATATCCAAAATGTCCAAAATAATCCTTTTCAGAATCAAAGAAATAGGCATTTTCAGTATACGTCTTAGTAAGCGACATCTTTCTATAAGCATCCGTTACTTCAATTGTATAATTTCTAGAACTTTTTAATTTTGTAAATAATTCAATTGCACTAGGTAAAGATGGATCATATTCTTCACTTACTTCTATTGTAATCACAAAAGAAGTACCTGTAATAACTAAATCATCAGTGCTCTTAGTAGATTCAACATTAATAACAAATCTTGAAGAAGGAGTATCTAAAACATCTCCATCATGGAGCTCTTTATTTCCTGCAAAAAGTTTGTAATCTTCCTCTAAAACGGGTTCGCTACTTTGAAAATTTCCATTGATGTAAATTTCTTGAGCGATTTTTAGTCCACTAACTTCAAATCTTTCATTTTGGTAATAATCGATTTTTTTAGGTAAAGATTGAACTACTAATTTTCTTGTTTCAATATCTTCTTCAACAGTAGCAACATCGACAACAACAGTGAAAGAAGTTTCAATAATACTATCATCTACTTTCGATTTAAGTGTAATTTTTTTGTTACCTTTTTCTGTAAATGTAGTTCCTTCAATAGGATCAGAAATGATGTTAGAAGAATTATAAACTACTCCTCCATCATCAACACCATCTTGAATCGTATAAAGCTTTACCTCTAAACCTATCAGAGATAATTTTTCCCCTACAAAATAGGAACGTTTAGGATAACGGGATATAACTAGTCTTTTAACTACATCCACATCATCTTGAGAACTTTGAGGAGTATTATCATTTAAAGATGTTGAATCCTTACTTCCACTTTCTACACTAGAATCATTAGATACGTTAGATAATTGTGAATGATTATCTACACCATTACAAGCAGCAAGTAATCCGACACTTAAAAACAAACTTAACAATTTTTTCTTTTTCATTTTTTTACTCCTTTTTAACTATTAGCAGCCCAAACATAAGATTGAGCATTGATGCGATCTGTTCCATCAATTGTACAAGTAAAACTTTGACCATCAGAATCTTTAGAAATACTTATATTCAAAATATTGACATTGCCTTCAACCCATTTGTCATGGGATTTATCTGTAATGGTGAATTTAATAACAAACGCATCATTTTCTTCAATAATTTCATATGTAAAATCAATATACCCATAATTTGAATTTGTACCAGTAAATTCAGCTCTACCCGTATTATCTTCTTTAAAGGTAAATATATGTTCCTTATAAGTTGAAGTTGTTCCATGATAGGTGCCTGTTTTGAATAATTCTTTAAGCTTATCAAGAGATAATTTTTCTGTTAATTTATCTTTTATATTTACAACTCTTGTAGTCGGCGAAGCTAGGCTTTTATCTTCCGTGTTCCAAGTTAAAGTAACTGTACCATTATCTTTTTCTTTACTAACTACTTTCATGATGTAACTTCCATCCTTTTGCTTAGTTAATTGAACATTTTCATTTGAAGCTTCAATGATATAATTTTGTAAAGCTCCTTGAGGAAAAACTTTACCTGATAATACAATTTCATCGCCTATACGAACCTCTAAAGGTTTACTTGGATAAAAATAAGATCCTCCAACATATGGATCTATGCTTGTTGGTTTAGGAGGTATAGGAGGTATAACCTCAATAATAATTTCACCTGCAATTTTGTTAACCGTAGATTCAAACTCTACTTTAACTTTTCCAGTGTTCGACGCTTTAGCAGAATAATAAGCACTAGACGAATTATATACAAAGCTATTTTTAGTTAAGTTAATTTCCCCTTCTAAACCTTGGACGTTTATGATTTCAATTTTGTCATATTTCATCGAAGCAGTACTAGGATTACTTTCTTTTACTTTGATATAAAAATTTTTCCCTGCTTCAACTTTTTCTACAGCTTCTTCTGCATCATTAGAAGTATATAATCCCATTTCATATTCGCTAAAATATATCATCTTTTCTGGCTTAAAATCGGAAGTATCTTTACTTCTTAATCCGTAAGTTAAAGTATATGTTTGTTCATCTACTTCTCCAGTAGCATCACCAATAACTTGATGTTCTTCTAAAGAGTAGTCTTTCTTTAAATATTTTTTAGATAAATAATGCGTTTTTGAAATACTTCCATCTTCATTAAAATCAATAGTAAAAGTAATATCATAAAAGACGTAAGAAGCATCAGTATCTAAATTTTCATGTTTCACACTGATGGTAACTTGATCTTTACTCATAGAAATCTTTTTTAGAGCATTATTCAAGTCCGATGCTCCAATTGTAGAATAATCTGTAATCATCTTTTTAGCATACTCAGCCATTCCATAAGTGCCTAAATTATAATTTGCGACCAATTGAGCCTGTTTTTTATAAGTATTTTGTAAATCTGCACTTGATGCATCATAAGAATTTACTTGAGATAAAGAACCCGTATTTTCATTATATTGAAATGAAGAATACTTATTTTTTACCGAGTCAAATCCTCGATAGGTTTTTGTTACACTTGAACCGCTTGTTGCGGTAATAACGCTACTAAAAATCTCATTATTTTCTGTATAGAATTGAATATCTTCACTAGAATCTGTAATTGAACCCGAAGAAGATACCTGATGTTTAGCAAAGGTGGCACTTGCAACAGAAGTTTGTTCAATTTCAGTAGAGGCCTCTAATTTAGCTATTACTTGTTCATAATATTCGTTATAACTAGATACTACGTCTAAAGATATAGAGTTCTCGACTAAACCATCTTCTGCGACGACTTTCAAAGTAACATTTCCTATTGCTTTAGGGGTGACTAATCCGTTTTCATCTACAGATGCAATTTCTTCTTGTTCACTAACAAAACTGACCTTCTTATTTGAGGCATTACTAGGTAAAACTTCATAAGTAAGTTGAACAGGTTCATCTACAATCAATTTTTCTAATTCGTTTGTAATGGATACAGATTGTACATGAACAAAGGAAACCTGAATATTTACTTCAGATGAAACATAATCTCCATTATCTTTTTGTATTTTAGCACTGATTGTTGCATTACCTTCTTGTAAACCTGTAACAAGACCTTCATTATTTACTGAAGCTATTTCTTCTTGCTTACTTTCGAATATGATTTCATCATAATCCGCTTCTTCTGGAGTAATAATTGTATCTAGTTGAATTGATTCTCCAACAGCGATAGTTTCTTTGCCTTCAGGAATACTTAAATTAAGCGCAAAAATTTCTTGACCAAACACTTGAATTTCTAATTCATCTTTTTTACCATTTGAGGCTTGGATAGTTAAAGTTGCTTGCCCTTTACTAATAGCACTAAAAGTGTTTTTATCAACAATAGAAATTACATCTTCATTTGATGAAGATAGAGTCACTTCTTTATTCGTTGCATTTGCTGGCAATATCTCATATTGCACTTGATAATTTTTTCCAACGCGGACTTTAGATAGAGTGGTAGTGAAAGAAACACTTTCCACTAACACCACTTGATTTTCAGATAAATTATCTGAAGAAACGGCTAAACTTTCTTCTGAATTTGAAGAAATTATACCCCCCGATAGTCCCGGTTCAACTTCAGAGGAAGCACCTAAAAGTTCATCTGAAGATCGTGACGATTCTTGTGATGCGCTTTCTAGTAATGATGTGAGAGCACTATTACCACAAGCAGTACATAAAAGAGTTGATAGTAATACGAATAAAATATGCTTTTTTCTCATACATTTTCCTTCCTTGAGACATAGTCTACAAAATAAAATATTGTTAACACTCTATCACTTTTAAGATATGAGAGCCAGAAAAAAATAATCATATTTTAAATTTTGTTAATTATTAATCTAAGTGCAACAAATGTTAATGAAAAAAATTTTTTGCTGTTGCGAAAAGAGTTAAAAC
>CANQTY010000062.1 GCA_947626895.1 uncultured Bacilli bacterium | reverse complement strand
TCGATGAAATATTAATGAATCCAAGCGAAGAAACTATTGAAAGAGTTAAAGAAAAAGTCTTAAAGTTAACAAAAAAATTTCCTTTACCTTACTAATTTATTCTTTAAAGATAATATTACTTGCCAATATTGCCCGAATTAATCTTTGGGCATCATAAAATATGCTTTCATATTGCTCGTCGTTATATTTTCCTTGACGATATCCCGAGATTACAAAAGAGATAATAGCGCCAATCATAAAGGAAGAAGTTTGCTCTATAGAATAGATGAGTTTTCTTTCTTTATGTTGATAGATGATAAGCTTTTTAAAGGCATCACTTAAAAAAGTTTCAAAAGCAAAATAAATATATCCTCCTGTTTGATTGGCTAAAGCTTCAACAAGTTGTTTTCGTTTTTTTAAAGCATTTACAAAACAATGTAAATAATTAGAAACAGAAGAATAACTATTAAAATCATCGCTATTTTCACTTGATTCTTGAATCGCTTCATCTTTCATTTCTTCATAAATGCAAGATAGTAATTCGTATTTATCTTGGAAATAATCATAAAAAGTAATGCGATGAATATGTGCAAAAGAAGTAATATCTTTTACACTGATGTGTTCAAATTCTTTCGTTTTAATAAGTTCTAGAAAAGCATAAATGATTTTATCTTTCGTGATTTCTTTCTTTTTCATATACATTTTCTCCAATTTGTAGTCAAAGAGAGATTTAATTTTATTGAAATAAAATTTTTCTTCCCTTTATAATGATAAAGGATTTATACAACACTGTGTAGCCTTATGAATTATTTTTGATAAATTCTTATGAAAATGGAATTTCTTGTTCTTTATCTTATTTCTTGATAAAATAAAGACATTCTTAACAAGGAATATATTAATATTCATAGGATTCATTCAGTTAGTAAATTAGGGAGAGTATTTATGAAAAAGATTGCTATTGTTACAGACTCCAATAGTGGAATTAATCCAAGTGAGGCTAAAGAATTAGGTTTATATGTAATGCCGATGCCTTTTATGATTTCTGGAGAACCCTATTATGAAGATATTAATTTAACACAAGAAGATTTTTATATTAAACTCGCACAAAATGCAGATATATCTACTTCTCAACCCGCGATTGGAGAAGTCATTACTTTATGGGATAATCTTTTAAAAGAATATGATGAAATCGTTTCTATTCCTATGAGTTCAGGTTTATCTAAAACTTATGAAACCGCGGAAATGCTATCCCATTATGATGAATATGAAGGAAAAGTATTTGTTGTCAATAACCAAAGAATTTCTGTTACCCAAAGACAAGCCTCTATTGATGCACTTGAATTAGTTCAAAAAGGATTATCAGGGAAAGAAATCAAAGATTTATTAGAGGAAAGAAAATTTGATTCATCTATTTATATTATGGTAGATACTTTAAAATATCTTTGTAAAGGTGGAAGAGTTACTCCCGCGGGCGCGGCATTTGGTAAATTACTTGGAATTAAACCAGTTCTTCAAATTCAAGGAGAACGTCTAGATGCCTATGCAAAAGTCCGTGGAAAAAAGAAAGCAATTATTACTATGATTGATGCCATGAAGTCCGATATTAAGGGAAGATTTGGTAATGACAATTCGCTCATCCATATGGCGGTTGCTTATACATATGATCGCGAATCTGCCGAGGAATTTTTACAATTAGTAAAAAAAGAATTTCCAAACTGCATTGATTATGTAGTAAATCCTTTATCTTTATCTGTTTCTTGCCATATTGGTCCAGGAGCATTAGCAATCGCTGTATCTAAAAAAATCTAATGAAACATCTTATTTCTTTTAAAATACCTTTATTTAGTTCAAGAAAAACGATTAAAGAGTTTTTAAAATCTTTTCATGTTGGTCGGGGGAAAATAGAAGAAATCCGTGTCTTAAATGAAATCTATTTAAATCAAAATAAAGTGAATTTAGATGCCTATCTAGAAGGGGGAGATCTTCTTTCTTTTTTAAATGAAGAAGAAGAAATTAAGCAATTTAGTGAAAAAGAAATAGAAGTTCTTTATGAAGATGATGGCCTTATCGCAGTTAATAAGCCCTTTAATTTACTCGTTCATAGTGATGGAATAGAAAAAGACACTTTACTAAATCGTGTCGCATATTATCTTTATAAGAAAAACGAACCCCCTTTAATTTATCCCTTACATCGTTTAGATAAAGAAACTACAGGAGTAATTCTTTTTGCTAAAGATTTTTTTCATGGCAATATGATGGATGATTTATTCTTAAATCAAAAGATTACCCGTGTTTATCGTGCGGTTTGTGAAGGATATATAAAAGATAATGAAGGAGTTTTACATTTTCACATTGGAAGAAATCGCCATAGTAGTCAAAAGATGATTATTAGCTCTACTGGTGAAGAAATCATTACGTATTATAAAGTTTTAAAAAGAGCACAAAATAAAACTTATTTAGAACTAGAATTAAAAACAGGAAAAAGACATCAAATAAGATTAAGTTTATCCTTTATTGGTCATCCTATTTTAGGTGATACATTATATGGTAATAAATTTAGTAAAGATAACCTTCATCTAGAAGCGTCAAGATTCGTCTTTATTCACCCCTTAACAAGTGAAAAAATTAGCATTGAAGCACCTTTAAGAAAAGAATTAAGTTTTGATAAATAATCCCTATTTTTTGGGAGAAAAAAAGAAAAAATTATTTTTAAATTATGCCTTGTAAAGTAACAAAAAAGTGAATATACTAAAGATTGATAAGAGTTATGAAAATAATGATTATCTTTTTTATAGATATAAGTTATATCTATTTTGAGAACAAAAGAAAGGACAAATTATGGAACTCAAAGGATCAAAAACAGAACAAAATCTTATGACAGCTTTTGCTGGGGAATCCCAAGCAAGAAATAAGTACACTTATTTTGCAAGTGTTGCTAGAAAAGAAGGTTATGAACAAATCGCAGCAATTTTTGAAAACACCGCGAATAATGAAAAAGAACATGCAAAATTATGGTTAAAAGCCCTCAACGGGATTGGAACCACAGTAGAAAATTTAAAAGCTGCCGCGGAAGGTGAAAATTATGAATGGACAGATATGTATGCCCGTTTTGCAAAAGAAGCTGAAGAAGAAGGCTTTGCTCAATTAGCGTATCAATTCCGTGCTGTTGGTGCTATTGAAAAAACACATGAAGAACGCTATTTAAAACTTTTAAAGAATGTTGAAATGCAACAAGTCTTCGAAAAGAGTGAAGAAACCATGTGGGAATGCCGTAATTGTGGACACCTCGTCATTGGTAAAAAGGCTCCACTTGTTTGCCCAGTCTGTGCACATAAACAAGCATTCTTCGAAGTAAGAAAAGAAAACTATTAATATATGGATGAGAGTAAAACTTTAGAAATTAGCGAAAAACAATGTAATCTAGAAATTACTTTACTTGATTTTTTTGCTTGCTATCTAGCTAGTTTAGTACCAATCATCGCTTTAATTCCTTTACTCATTGGGTTAGTATTGACCTTTACTAAGAAAGATGTACCAACTTTACAAAAGGTTGTCTCGATTACTGCAGCAATATTTGTAGGTTTTATGGTGATTTATTGGTTTGTTACTCTCATACAAAATCCTCCTGTTTTAGAGGAATCTTTAAGTTCATTATCTTAATGAACAGCTTAAAATTTAAAAATATAGGAGACTATTTAGAGATGATTTAGATAGTCTTTTTTATGTTTATTAAAAATTCGTGCAAAACGTTATAAAAAAAGTTAAAATAAATTTGTTTTATGGAGGATTTACCAATGGAACCTTGGATGTGGATAATTATTATTGTTGTAGTAGTCGTTTCAATGAGTGTCGGTTTTGTTTTTAGAACCGCGACATTAATTCGTACAGCAGTATTAGGAAATCGCTTTGATGATGATCATACACTACATTATTTTACAAAAGATGATTTTGAAGGATTAGAAAAAGAAGATTTTACCTTTCCTTCGAATGGTTATGATCTAGCAGGTTATCATTATTTTATTAAAGATAGTCAAAAAAAAGGAACAATTGTATTCGCTCATGGAATAGGAGCAGGACATATTCAATACACCACAGAAATCAATTATTTTGCTCAAATAGGGTATGATGTTTACGCTTTTGATGCCCAAGGATGTTTAGCTTCACCTGGAAATGGTATCGAATATTTTACAAATTATGTACAAAATTTAGATGATTTTATGACCTATTTAGAAAATAAAGAGGAATTAAAAGAAGAAAAATTTATTTTAATTGGTCATTCCCTTGGAGGTTATGGTGTTAACTTAATGCCTGCTTTTCATCAAGAACGTATCTTAAAAATTATCTCTATGTCAGGATTTAATGATGAAAAAGCATTAATTGGAGATATTTTAAATAATGTAAAAATTGTAGGAAAAATCATTACAAAAATTTTAATTAATCAAGAAAAGAAACATAATGAATCCCATAATTTAACCTCTATTAAAGCCATGGAAAATATGACTTCCCCTGTTTTATTTGTTTCAGGGGATAAAGATAGTTTAGTTAAGCCTGAACATAGCTTTAATTTATATAAAGAAACTTTTAAAGATAAAGAAAATTTTTACTTCCTTTTAGTGGAAAATCGCGCGCATCGTCCAATGCTATCCATTAAAGCCGCAGAATATGATGAAAAAAGAACTAGAGATTTAGATGAATTAAAGATGACTTATAAAAATAAAATTCCTGATGAAATATTATCTAAGTATTATAATGAACTCGATTATCATTTACTTGTAGAACTTGATCCTAAAGTCATGGATATTATGGTGCAATTTTTAAATGATGAATTAAAAGATAGAGATCATGTTCTTCATGAAGATGTTATCGAAGAGAAAGAAGAAGAAAATGAAGAAGCTTAAAGAATTTATCATTTTATTTATTAAAGGTGGCTTCATGGGAGTAGGAAATGTCATCCCAGGAGTTTCAGGTGGCACTTTAGCGGTTATCCTTGGCATTTATGATCGTTTAATTAATGCAATTTCAGGAATTTTTAAAAAGTTCAAAGAAAATATTTTATTTTTAATTCCTGTTTTACTTGGAATGCTTGTCTTTATAGTCTTATCTTCGAAAGGTATAGATTTAGCTTTAGAAAACTTTCCTTTAGCAACGATTCTTTTCTTTGTTGGTATGATTCTAGGAGGTATCCCTGTCTTATTTAAAAAAGTGCAAGTGGGGTTAAAAAATCCCTGGAATTATTTAGTATTTGTTCTTATTTTTGCTGCTTTACTACTTTATACTTTTTTAAATCCTCGAGTGGGAGATGTACAAATTACTTCCTTTGGATTTATTGAATATCTTTTATTATTTTTAGTCGGTATTGTGGGCGCAGCGACCATGATTATTCCTGGTATCAGTGGATCGATGACTTTGATGGTTTTAGGTTATTATGATTTAGTCGTTCGTGAAAGTGTTGGAAATATCATGGATTTTTCTTTATTCACATATCATTTACAAGTCTTAATTCCTTTCGGTCTTGGTTGCATTGTTGGTCTTCTATTAGTGGCTAAACTAATCTCCTTATTATTAAAATATTTTGAAACGAAAACCTATTTTGGTATCTTTGGTTTTATCTTTGCTTCTTTAATTATCATTTTCTATTTAAATGTTCATTCTTTTAATGTAATTGAATTTTTTATAGGTCTTATTTTATTAGCCTTAGGATTTTTTATTTCTTATTTTATTTCTATTGGAAAAATTAAACTTGGAAAGTTTGAATTATTTAAGAAAAAAGAAGAAGAAATAGCCCAAAATGAAGAAATAGAAAACGCTAATTTAGATAGCAAAAATGATTAAGTAAAACTACTTAACAAAATTTTTTAAGATAA
>CANQTY010000061.1 GCA_947626895.1 uncultured Bacilli bacterium | reverse complement strand
TCTTTTATTAGCACAAAGATATTTTTTTAAGCATTTTTCATCTATTCAAAAAATAGAAATATGATATACTTATAAAAGAGGTAACAAATGCGAGAATATTCTCTTAGTAGTAGTCAATTAAAATCCTTCAGGAGAAAGTCAGTCCTTACGTATTATTTACTAGGATTTTTACTTTATGGCTTTACTATTGCTATTTTAGTTTTATATATTTTAGGCGCTATTTATTATTCTAAAAATAGTGCTTCTTTAGCCTTTTTATCCTTTGTATATGGAAATTATTGGTTAACGATTCTTTTCTTTATAATTCTTGCTACAGCTTTACTTGTTCCTTTTACTTTTTTATATCGTCATGTCTATAATAAAAAGAACCGAAAATTTCATCAAAAATATTTAGAGCTCATCTTTAATGAATGTCATTATAATGAAGTGAATTATGCTTTTAGAAAAAAGACATTGGATAAAAACTTATTTAAAGAAATGGAAGAATATATCAATGTGAAAGAGATGGAATCAAAATATGTTTTATCAGATGCTAATCCAAAAAGATATTTTGAATATCATCAAGTTTTATATAAAAAAGAACAAAAAAATAAGAAAAGTGGCGTATTACTCATCTATAGAAATACGAATTATCTAGAGGGTTTTCTACAAATTAGGACAAAAGGGGAACCTTTAAAAAGAAATTATCTAGAAAAAGATATCCTCCGTTTTGGCTTTACCCGTCATACAGGATTACAAGCATTCGAGGTCTATTCTACTTTAGGTTCTTTAACTTATAATTATGAGAAAAAAGAAGTAGCCTCTAAAATTGAAGAATTAAAAAACTTTCTTCATTCCGATTTTGTTATCACACGCGTTGGTTCGGTGATCACAATCTTTTTTGAAGGTTTTGAATTTAATCTTACCAATGGATTAAAAAATTCCTATCATCAAAGTGATTTTGATGCAAAAGTGGACGCTTTACTTCGTCTTCATGAACTCGTAGATGGAGTAATTGATGAACTATTAACGAGTCATTAGCATAGGAGGTCTTCAATGCAAAATGAAATGGTGGCTATGCTACTAGCTGGAGGAAAAGGAACAAGATTATTTGCCTTAACAAAAAAAGTAGCAAAACCCGCGGTTTATTATGGTGGTAAATATCGTATTATCGACTTTCCCCTTTCTAACGCGGCTCATTCTGGAATTACAAGAGTTGGTGTATTAACTCAATATGAATCCGTCGCCCTGAATAATTATATTGGTAATGGTTCTCATTGGGGAATTGATGGAAATAATTCTGTCGCTGGAATTTTGCCTCCACGTCAGACAGATGAAGGAGCATCTTGGTATCAAGGTACCGCGGATGCAATCTATCAAAATTTAGATTTCTTAGATAATCAAAATCCTGAATATGTGCTTATTTTATCAGGAGATCATATCTATAAGATGAATTATGCAAAAATGCTTGCCTATCATAAAGAACATAAAGCCGACTTAACTGTCGCAGTTTTAAATGTCTCTTTAGAGGAAGCATCGCGATTTGGGATTATGAATGTTAACGATGATTATTCAATTTATGAATTTGAAGAAAAACCAAAAAATCCTAAATCGACTTTAGCGAGTATGGGTATTTATATTTTTACTTATAAAACGTTAAGAGATGCGTTAGTAAAAGATGCCAAAAATCCCGATTCTGAACATGATTTTGGAAAGAATATCATTCCTGATTTATTAGCAAAAAAGAAACGTTTATTTGCTTATACTTTTGAAGGCTATTGGAAAGATGTTGGAACAATTGCTTCTTTATGGGAAGCAAATATGGATTTATTAGATCCAAGCGATCCTTTACGTCTATATAAAGATGATGATTTTCGAATTCTTTCTGAAGATGCTCGTGATTTACCTCAATTTATTGGGAAAAATGCTTCGGTAAAAAAATCGATTGTAAATCAAGGTGCCATTGTTTTAGGGGATGTCTCAAGTTCTGTTATCTTTAAAGGCGCAATTATTGAAGAAGGGGCAACTGTTAAAGATTCTGTAATTATGCCAGGTGCCCATGTTTCAAGTGGAGCCTATATTAACCATTGTATTGTCGCAGATAATGTCTTTATCGATGGCTCAAGAAGAGAAAATGAAGATGGTAAAGAAGTCATCTTAATTAGTAAATAAGGAGGAGTTATGCCACATATTTTAGGACTTGCAAATCTACATGGGGCTCCAAAACTTGGACCTATTACAGAACGTAGATCAATTGCATCAACATCATTTTTAGGGCGTTATGCCTTTGTCGATTTTACCCTTTCGAATTTTTCCAATTCAGGAATTGATCAAATGGGAATCTTAGTCGAAGAAAAACTTCGTTCCTTAGTTCGTCATATCGGTAATGGTGTCGTATATAATGCCAACACCAAAAGAGGCTTTTGTTCGATTATGTATAATGAACAATACGCACCTGCGCCAGCATATAATAATGACATCAATAATTTAATTGAAAACCATTGGGTCTTAGATCAATCGAATGCCGATTATATCATCTTTGCACCATGTCATCTTTTATATCGTATGGATTATCGTGATGCGATTAAATATCATATTCAAAAGAAAGCATCCGTGACAATGATTTATATGAAATGTAGTGATGGAAAGAATAGTTTTATCAATATGGATGAATTAAAACTCGATGAAAATGGTCGTGTTTTAGAAATTCAAAAGAATAAAGGAGCAAAAAAGAATATCAATGTTTCTTTAGAAACTTATATTATTTCTCGCTCAAAACTTGAAGAATTCTTAGAATTTGCAAAAGATACATCTCATTTCTTTTCTATTCGTGATGTTTTATCTTATATGACAGGTCAATTATTTATTCATTCTTACGAATATCAAGGTTATTTAAGAGCTTTTACTTCTGTTGAGGATTATTATGATTTCTCTTTAGAATTTTTAAATCCTAAAGTGCTAAATGAATTATTTGTTCCTGAATGGCCCATTTATACTAGGACTAATGATACCCCGCCTGTTCGTTATGGAGAAGAGGCAAAAGTATCGAATTCCTTTGTCGCGAATGGTTCGATTATTGAAGGGAGTGTAAAAGGGTCCATTATTGGTCGTTCCGTCATCATTGAAAAAGGAGCAAAAATTGAAAATTGTATCGTGATGAGTGATGCGCATATCGGTGCGAATGCCAAATTAAAGAATTGTATTATTGACCGTTATGCTCAAGTTTTACATTGTAACGATTTAAAAGGGGATCCGAAAAAACCTTTAATCGTTCGAGAAAGGGATATTGTATGAACATTTTGATGGTTGCGGGTGAAAGTAATCCTTTTGCCAAAAGTGGTGGTTTAGCAGACGTTGTCTATTCCTTATCAAAAGAATTAGTAAAAAAAGGGAATAAAGTAAGTATCGTCATACCTTGTTATAAAAAGATTAAAGAACAAGTCATGAAAGAACACATGTTTGATTTTGAAATGGTCACAACTTTCCCAGTTTGTATGTCCTGGAGAATTCAATATTGTGGTGTATTTAAAGTCAATCATGATGGAATCGATTATTATTTTATCGATAATGAACAATATTTCTATCGTGATGGATTATATGGTTTTGATGATGATATTGAACGTTTTGCTTACTTTAATTTAGCCGTCGTGGAACTCGTTTTAAAATTACAAATGAAAATCGATGTTATTCATATCCATGATTGGCAAGCAGGAATGATTCCTTTATTATTAAAGACGGATTATCGCGCGGCGATTAATTATTATGTTCCTCATTTTGTTTTAACGATTCATAATCCTGCTTTCCAAGGTCGTTTTGATCCTTATTTTTTAGGCGATTATTTTAATTTATCCGATGTTTATTATCGTGATGGTACGGTTCGTTTTGAAAATAGTGCATCATTTTTAAAAGCTGCGATTATGCTATGTGATAAAATTACAACTGTGTCTCCAAATCATGCTCGTGAACTTTTAGAAGGGGAACATGCATATGGCTTACAAAATGTCATCCGTTTAAGAGAATATGATTTTGTTGGAATTGTAAATGGTGTGGATGAAGAAGAATTTGATCCTCGTCATGATGATCAAATTGCGATGAAATTTACATCTAAAAATGTTTTAGAAGCGAAAATGGTCAATAAAAGAGATTTATTAAAGAAATTTGGCATTAAAAATCCAGATTTACCTTTATTTGGATTAGTTTCTCGACTTACTTTCCAAAAGGGAGTTTCCTTAATTTTAGATGCCATTCCTCATATTTCAGGAAAGGCAAATATTATTTTACTTGGTTCAGGTGAAGCGGAACTTGAATCTCGTGCCAAATTTTTAGGCGAATGTTTCGCGGAGAATGTTGCAACATATTTTGGATATAATGATGAATTAGCTCATAAAATCTATGCAGCATGTGATTATTTCTTAATGCCATCGTTATTTGAACCCTGTGGAATTGGACAAATGATTGCCCATCGTTATGGCGCATTACCCATTGTCCGTACTACTGGGGGATTAAAAGATACTGTCATTGGCTTTAATGGAGAAAATTTAAAAGAGGCTGATGGATTTACCTTTGATGATTATACTCTTGAAGGATTATTAGGTCCATGTCAATCTGCCTTAGATTTATATGCTTATGAAGATGAACGTTATGTCATGATGAAAAATGCCATGAATAAAAATCATTCTTGGGAAGCTTCCGCGGAAATGTATTTAGGTGTTTATCGCGAAATTACAGGTAAAAATTCATAAAAATTAATTAGACTAGTTTGATTCATCTTTTCAGGATGAAACTCTACGCCTATAAAAGGGTAGATAGGATGTCTTATTCCTTCAATAACCCCATCATTTGATTTTAAAAAGATAGAAAAAGAAGGTGCTTTAAAAACTCCTTGATGATGAAAAGAGTTAATGAGCACTTCTTTTTTATTTTCTAATATTGCTTTATGAAATGTGTTCATATGTCCTTTTATATCCATTTCTAAAGGGGTATCAAAAGCTAAAAGTAATGCTTGAAATCCCCGACATATTCCTAAAATTGGGATAAAATGTTCTTTTGCATAATCAATTAAACTAAGTTCTAATAAATCTTGATGAAGATTATAGTGGATTGTCTTATCTTCTTTTAAGGAAAATGAAGGGGAAAAATCCCCTCCACCAGGAAGTAAAATTAAATCAATCGAGGAAGGCATATGAAATAAATCGATAAATTCCATAAATTGGTCTTCTTTTTTAAATAAGGAATAATAGGTTTTATTTAGATGATTTTCAAATCCTTCCTGAGGAAAATAAAGAATATTCATGTTGTAAGATATGAAATGACGTGTCAAATGTGAAATTAATTCATATTTTTAAATAGGTGATAGGATGAAACCATTTATCTCATATGGAAATGAAATGGATTTATATAGTGAATCTTTATTTTTACCTAAAAGTGCTTTAGAAATTATTTTATTTCGCTATATTTTGATGTTTGAACATATAAATCATGTAGAAAAATGCATATGTTTTGCACATGAAAATCAATTATTAAATCAAGAAGTATATCAATCTTTTGCTCTAGTTAACTCAAAAGATAGTGAATTATTTTTAGATATAGAACCTGGAAATGGGGAAATCTTTGTCCATATGACTCATGAAAAGAAACGAAAAGATACCCATAATGATTTTTTTGAAAGATATTATCAAACCATTTCACCTTTAGTAAGTGATTTACATATTCACCAAGATCAAACTTGTCCTTTTGCAGAATCTTTTTCTTGTAGTTATGATCCTTTATTAATTAAAGAATCAAACAAAAGAAGATATGATTTACTTAAAGCCAATTTATCAAAGAAAAATAAGATGTAACTAATTAGAAAAAATATAGAAACAATTGACTTAATTTGGTGCGAATTTTTACTATCCAATATATTGAAAATAGAGCGTATTTAGTTCACAAATATTTTTATACCTGTTGATATTCTAATAGTTTTTTTACCATATTAAAAAAAATGAAAATAATCATTGAATTATTGGGTAAAGGGACTATATTAATAGGTAGAAAAACTTTTTTAGAGGTAGTTATATTATGTTTGCTAAATTAA
>CANQTY010000060.1 GCA_947626895.1 uncultured Bacilli bacterium | reverse complement strand
GCCCATTTCTATATATCCTCGAAAAAACCATTACATAAGAAAAAAGAAGTTTTATTTATCGGTCGTTCAAATGTAGGTAAATCTTCTTTAATCAATGCCTTATGTAATCATCAAGGTTTAGCTTATGTATCTAAAACTCCAGGTCATACGAAATTATTAAATTATTTTCAAATTGAAGATGAGTTTTATTTTGTCGATGCACCAGGATATGGATATCGTAAATTAAGTAAAGAAGACGATGATTTTGACAAAATTATGGATCAATATTTTAAAAGTGTTGGTTTTGATCATAAGCGCCTTGCTATCTTACTTTTAGATGCAAGACGCGAATTAAATGAAGATGATATCGATATGCTTATCTATTTAAAAAAGCAAAAAATGAGGACTCTTGTCGTCTATACAAAAGATGATAAACTCAATCAATCGATGAGGGCGAAAGCAAAAAAACAAGCCGATAGTTATTTTCCAAATTCAGAAATCTTGTTTGTTTCCTCGACAAAAAAGACAGGTCTAGAAGATATAAGAAAAATTATTCTTCAAGAAATGGAAATCTCTTAATTCTTAAAATTACCTCCTATACATATCTTATTAAAGGAGGTTTTTTTATGGAAGATTATATTTTTGAAGGTCTTTGTCAAAGTAAAGAAAAAGTCTATGGTTTAGATGATTTATTTATCGATGATGATTTTCATTATTCATTTTTAAATGAAGGAATGAAAATCTCTGGAAATATTTATTTTTCTTTTGTTATGAAAAGAGAATTAAGAAAAGAAATCGGTTCATTTTCTATCCCTATTGATTTATTTATCAGCTTAAATGAAATTGATTCTTTAAAAGATATCAAATTAGAAATTGATCATTTTACATTTGATATCCATGAAGAAGATATTCATTTTAAAGTATTTACGAAATTAAAGGGAAATCATGAAGATTTAATTCGTTTTAACCCGACGGATAATAAAGAAATTAATGAAGAATTAGTAACTTTACTCATGCGTAAAGATGAATTAAATCTAGACGATAAAGTGAATGAAGATAGTATAAAAAAAATGGAAGAAATATTAACCTCTAAAGATATTGAATTCATTTCTACACCATTAGATAAAATTAAAGATAGTGAAGATTTAATTGAATTAACTTATGAAGAAGTAAAAGAAAATATAGAAGATAATATCAAAATAGATGAAACAAAATTAGAAGAAAATAAAGAAAAAAATGAGATAAAATTAGAAAAAAACTTAGATACAACACCTAGTAAGCAAGAAGTTGTTACTAGAAAAAATGAGGATTTATTAAAAGAGACATATATCTCAAATTCCTTTTATTATAGGTTACATAATAAAGAAACAATCGATGATATAGTATCTAGATTTCATCTAGATAAAAATGAACTTATAAAAATAAATCCATCAAAGACCTTTAAAGAAGGGGAATTAATTAAGATTCCAAAATGAAAAAGACCTTATATTCTTTATATCATCTAGAAATTATTAGTATTCTACGTAAATCAAATGATGTTTATTTAATCCAAGCCAAAGAAGGAAAATATATCTTAAAATACGTATCGAAAACAGATGAAAATCTTTATGAACGACTCTCTTTTTATCATAATGAAACCTTTTTACTTCCTTTAAAATCAATAAAAAATAAATATGTAGAATATTTTAATGAGCACTATTTTATCATTCTTCCTTATCTAGAAGAGGATTTTAGTTTATCTTATGACATTAAATTATCTTTTTATATAAAGTCTATCGCGCATTTACATAATCAAAGTCTGTATCCTTTAAGAAAAGGGGATTTATATTTAGAAAATATCATTTCTTATTTTCAAAAAGAAATATCTTTAAAAGAAAATCTTCTTCTAGAACGTATGGAAATTGTCGAAAAAGAAGATTATCATAGTACGTCGGATTGGTTTTTTATCATGAATTATCAACATTTTTTATACGCCTTAAAAGAAGCAAATAAACATACGGATTTACTTGAAGAAGAATTTCATAAAGAAAGCAATTTAAACTTAGTTTTAACGTATCAAAATTTTCAAATCGAACATATTTTTCTTCATGAACAAAAAATTATTTCTCTAGAAAAAATGGCGATTGCTCCATGTGTTTATGATTTATATGACGTATTTATAAATCTTCCAAGCATTTCCCTTTCTTTTAATCCTTATTTTAAAGAATATTTAAATTTACATCCCTTAAAACCTTATGAAGAAGAATGGCTTTTTGCTTTATTATTCTTACTTCCTTTAGAAAGAAAAGAAGATGATTTAGAAGATTTATCTTCTTTATTATCTACGTTAAAATATTTAACTCGTGTCGAAGAACTTGCTAAAGACTTTTATAATCCTTCAAAAAATAAATAAGCACAAATAATACAAGTAAAAATGCCATTAAATGCGTTGGATTAAGAATGAATAAAATTAATTGATAAAGCAAAAATAAATCTAAAGCATCCATAAAACGTTTCTTTAAATGAGGTAAATGTTTTTTGAGTTTAGAAAAAAATACATGTTTCATATGCTAAAATATGTTCTTTTTTATGATTTTCATGGGCAAATGTTGAAATGATTTTGATTTTTAAGTAGAATCAAAGCGTGCAAAGAAAGAGAAGGATGTTTCTATCTTGATGTAGAGAAAATCTGGTTGGTGAAAAGATTTCAAGAGAAAAACTGAGTCGCTCTGGAGCGCGTATGAAAGATACCGTGTTTTCGCGTTAAGAAAAGAAAGAGGGTCAATATTTTGACTAAAATAAGGTGGTAACACGTTTAATACGTCCTTTGGGGACGATTTTTTATTTAAGGAGAATCTTATGTTAGAAGCCCATTATGAACCAAATTTAGTAGAAAAAGGAAAATATGATTTTTGGAAAGAAAAAGGTTATTTTACTGCAGGTCAAGCTTGTAAAGAAAAGTTTTCGATGGTATTACCTCCCCCGAATGTGACAGGAATGTTACATTTAGGACATGCCTTTAATACGACGATTCAAGATATTACTGCTCGATATAAAAAGGCCAAAGGATATGATGTTTTATGGCTTCCAGGGATGGATCATGCAGGAATTGCTACGCAAGCAAAAGTGGAAGAACGCTTAAGAAAAGAAGGCGTTACTCGTTATGAACTTGGTCGAGAAAACTTTTTAAAAAAGGTTTGGGAATGGAAAGATGAATATGCATCGACCATTCATGATCAATGGAAGATGCTTGGCTTATCTTTAGATTATTCACGTGAACGATTTACTCTTGATGAAGGGTTAAATAAAGCTGTTAATGAAGTATTCGTTTCTTTATATAATAAAGGACTTATCTATCGTGGGGAACGCATCATCAATTGGGATCCAAAATTAAAAACCGCCTTATCTAATATTGAAGTCATCCATCAAGATGATGAAGGTTATTTTTATTACTTTAAATATCTTTTAGAAGATGGAGAATACTTGAAGGTCGCTACAACTAGACCTGAAACGATGTTCGGGGATACTTGTGTGGTAGTGAATCCTAAAGATGAACGTTATCAAAAATATATTGGTAAAAAAGTTATAAATCCCGCGAATCATGAGCTAATTCCTATTATTGGAGATAGTTATGTTGATATGGACTTTGGTACAGGTGCTATGAAATGTACGCCTGCTCATGACCCAAATGACTTTTTAATTGCTCAAAGACATCATTTAGAAATGCCAATTATTTTAAATGATGACGCGACGATGAATGAAAAATGTGGAGTTTATGAAGGATTAGACCGTTATGAATGTAGAGAAAAGTTAGTAGCGCAAATTAAACAAGAAGGAAATTTAATCAAAATTGAAAAAATTGTCCATAATGTAGGGCATTCTGAACGTTCAGGTGAAGTTGTTGAACCCATGCTTAAAAAGCAATGGTTTGTCAAGATGACCCCACTTGCTAAAGCATCTTTAGATAATCAAAAAACAAAAGATAAAGTTGAATTCCTTCCTGAAAGATTTGAAAAGATCTTTACGAATTGGATGGAAAATTGTGAAGATTGGTGTATTTCTCGCCAGCTCTGGTGGGGACATCGTATTCCTGCTTATTATCATAAAGTTACTGGAGAAATCATCGTTTCTAAAGAAAATCCTGGAGATGATTATATTCAAGATGAAGATGTTTTAGATACATGGTTTTCTAGTGCTTTATGGACTTTTTCTACTTTAGGATGGCCTAATAATACAGATGATTTAAAACGTTATTTTCCTTTAGATATCATGATTACAGCTTATGATATTATCTTCTTTTGGGTTTCTAGAATGATCTTCCAAGGTCTAGAATTTATGCATACTTCACCTTTTAAAAAATGCTTAATTCATGGCTTAATTCGTGACCCAGAAGGGAAAAAGATGTCTAAATCCGCGGGGAATGGCGTGGATCCTCGTGATGTCATTAATAAATATGGTGTAGATGCTTTAAGATACTTTTTAACGACCTCTACTTCACCAGGAATGGATGTAAGATATAGTGAAGAAAAAATTCAAGCTGCTCAAAACTATTTAAATAAGATATGGAATGCTACGCGTTTTATCTTATTAAATATAGAGGGACAAAAAGTATCTTCTTCTTTTAAAAAAGAAAATTTAGGTGTTTTAGAACGATACATTCTTTCTAAACTCAATAAGACCATTGAAAATGTCACCTATAATATGGATAAATATGAATATGGAAATGCTTCGACGCATCTATATAATTTTGTCTATGATGATTTTACTTCTTGGTATGTTGAATTATCGAAAGTGACTTTCTTACAAGATGATGAAGATAAAAAGGCTGATGTTCGTGCGGTTTTACTATATTGTTTAAAATCCATCATCATGATGATTTATCCATATACTCCTTTTATTGGAGAAGAACTTTATCTAGCTTTACCAGATCATAAAGAATCGATTATGTTAGAAAACTATCCAGAAGTAAATAAAGAATATATCGATGAAGAATGTGAATTATTTGTCTTAGATTTAATTATGATGATTAAAGATATTCGTGCTTTTAAAGTAGAACATCATTTAAATCCAAATCAAGAAGTGAATCTATCCTTACGTATAAAAGATGTACCTATTGATGAATTAATGCCTTATTTAAAACGCTTTAGTTTTTCTAATAATATCAAAGTAACGAAAGAAAATATTGATGGAGCAAAAATTTATCGTCATTTTGACTTATTAATTGAAGAAAATATTAGTGTAGAAGAACAAATCACTAGATTAACTAAAGAAATAGAGAAGTTAAATCAAGAAATAAAAAGATCTTTAGGAATGCTTAACAATCCAAATTTCTTAGCTAAAGCACCAAAAGAAAAAATTGATAATGAAAAGAAAAAATATGAAGAATATCTATCGAAAAAAGAAGCTTATGAAATTCAATTAAATCGATTAAAATAAGATTAAGATATTTTCTTTTCTACATCCTTTAAACCATATAAAAAAATAGTGTTAAACAACAAATGAATATAATTTTGTTCATTTTATTTTGTTAAAGGTTTATAATAATTTTGTAAGAACTTTAGGAGGTTTATTATGTCAAAAAATTCAAAAAGTTTATTACCCCTTATTTTAAAGTGCGCGGCAGGATTATTCGTTTTGTTAGCCCTTATCTTTATGTTTGTCCTTCCAGGATTAAGTTATAGTGAAGAATCTACTTCACTTCTAGGTACTACTAGCTCAGTAGCTTTTTCAATTTCCTTTTTTGGCTTAGTATTTGGAAATGGAACTATGCATTCAGAAACAACATTAGCAAATCAAACTTCAGCAGCAGATGTGACTATTTCTGGTGGTATGTCAATCTTTGCCTTATTAGCCTTCATTTTTTTAATCGCTGGTATTGTTACATGCGCATTAACCTTTGTTTTAAAAGATAAAGCGAAATTATTAGGCATGGTTTCTGGTGTTTTATTAGTCCTTGCTGGTATTTGTGCATTCATGGTTAAAGTTGCTGGTACAGATGTTGTTACTTCTGCTTCAATCCTTGGCTCTGAAATTGCAAGTTCTATGTCATTCACTGAATACTTTAAAGAAATGAATTTAGGAATCGGTGCCATTTTATTTGGCGTCTTAAATATTCTTGCAGGTGGATGTTTACTTGTTAATGAATTCGTTTTAAATAAATAAGGGAA
>CANQTY010000059.1 GCA_947626895.1 uncultured Bacilli bacterium | reverse complement strand
AAAGCGACAACTAAAGAAATCAATAAAGGTATCTTAAAGCTTTTTAATTGATTTTGTATGGAAAAAGTTTTATTTTTCATCGCGTACACCTCCCTTACTTACTCTTTTTAGGATTAGGAATATATCCCATATCATCAATTTCTAATAAATTTAAATGGAATGTTTCATTGCCTAATTTAAAGACAAGAACATCAACATCATCAAAACAATATTTGGCTTTCAATGAATGGCGAAGTCGAACTCCTAAAGGTAAGACATTTTTATATTTTTTATATAACGTTTTTGCTTTTTTAACTTCTTCTTCTTTTTTAAGTTTATTATCTAAACTACGGCAGAAATCACATTCATTATGGGTTTTCATATTATCAAGTGAAAAGATTCTTCCACAGGTGTCGCAGCGTTTATAGTTTTGTTTTTTATTACTGGGGTCAACTTTTGTAATCATATCCATCTTATCTCGAGCAAAAATTAAATCCGCGGTAGGGCAAATTCTTCCATCTTCTAGATGATATAAAACTTCAGGATATGGACAAAAACTACAATACATATGACCATTGATTTTAATCTTTTGACTTTCACAAATTAAAGGTGGATGACACGGATTACCTCCATGCATATGATTACAGCTAAAGGAAGTTGATAGATGTTTTTTACATATTTCTTTTTCTTCTTTTGTATAAGCTGTTGATAAATCTTTATTTTTAATTAGCGTTTCATGACAATTTAAGCATTCCACAGTTAAATGATTTCCTGTCGCAAAATCAAATTTTAAAATGGCTCTAGATCCATAGGTTAAAAAATACGAATTTTCTTTCCATTTTACGTGGAATAAACCTAATATTTTAATATTGTTACAAATCACTTCGACATTATTTTGGGAACCGATTAAAGTTTTAATTCGTTCTTCATCGATTTCCCCACAAAACATATAATCTTTAAAGCTAATTAAGCTTTTTTCCATTTCCTTTTGCGTATTTTTTACAAGGCGCGTTAAAGCATCAATTAAATCGTCAATAATTTGATCAGATTCTAAAGAATTTCCGATTTCTTTATTATCTTCTTCTTTTAAAGAAGAGGTTAATTGTCGATTGATTTGTGTATTGATTTCATTAGCTTCGCTAACCTTTAAAGGAATTAAACCCTCGCCATCCATCTTTTTAAAATAGACCTTACAAAGGATAGGTATTGTCGCACCTGCGCCTAAATAAACATCCATTTTTAAAGATAAACCGAAGATATCTTTAATTTCTTTATCATTTTTTCTTACTTGATCTGTGGCAAATTTATGATGCGCAAAACATTCATGGAGAAAGTTTTGAATATGTTTTAAATGTTTATCTTGTTCACTAACATCTTCTTGTTGCTTAAATTCCACAAAACCATATTCTTTATGATATTGATTTGCGACTTGATCGATTAAACTAATCCAAGTCGAGGAACCATCATCTTGTTTATTTTCTTTATTTTTAAAGGAAAACCAAGAAGCTCCATCCCTTTTCATTGTTTGACTAGTTTGATTTGTGGCTTCAAAATCGATGATACTATCATCGTAAGTAAAGATATATTTTTTATCTGTGACTAAAGAGATTTCACGTGTTTTAGGATCAACACTCAGTTTGTTATCCCAATGCATAGAAGCATTATTAAATAGACCCACAATACTATTAAATTGCGTTTCATAATTTCTTCCAATACGAATGCGTTTAACTTCTAATTCTTCCATACATCCCCCTTATTCTTCTTGGACATTATCCAAGCCTAAAACTTCGGCGATAAGAGATACATTGCCTGCTTCAGATAATAAATTGTCACAGAAGTATTCATCTTTTACATCATGTTTCTTTTGTTTAAATTTCCATGATGCACGAATATATTCTACGAATGTCTGTTCGCTTTGCATTTTTAATTTACCCTCTTCATGGTTTTCTTTACACATGGGGCAGGGTGCTTCCCATTTATCCATATCAAATTGCACTACATGAGGTTTTGGTGTACATGTAGCATTTGGACATTTTGAACATGCTTCAATAAGCTTTATATATTTATCTTTCCCCGTGCATTCTTTATTTACTAAACGACATTTACTTGGGCAATCAAAGGTTGATTTTTTACATGCAGCACATAACATTTCTAAGCGTCCTGTTTCAATATTTTTATTTTCTCTAAAGGCTTTTAAAGCAGGACAATCAATTTTTCTAAATAATTTACAATGATCTAAAACACAAATCTTTTTACAGTAATAGCGGCGATCATTTTCATATCCAGAATTTCCCATGTCGCAGTGGTTACGGGTAATACAACTATAGGCCAAAGAATTTTCATCACGATTACGCTTAAAAGTACTTCCACATTTTTCACAATAGAAATCATGGGTGACAATTTGTGTCATCGTTCTTTCTCCATTGATTTCTAAACAAGATTTTTCATGGCAATAATATGGATTTTCTTGAGGATCATTGGATTTATTTCTTTCATCAAATTCATCTTGATCATACAGGACAACTTTTCCACAATTGCGGCAAATCATGGAGACTTTTTGATCGTAGTTACTTCCTGCAATAATCGTCGAGTCACTATTATTCCCTGTCATTAAGCCAATCTTAATAAAGTACGCTAAAATATAGCCCTCTAAAGAAGACATATCCGCAAGAGAATAGATTTCTACATTTTCTTTTTGCCCAATTCTAATCACTCGACCAATTCTTTGTTCCATCGCTACAGGATTTGGTGTAACTTGGAAATTGATGATGATATTTCCTTCTTGTAAATTTAATCCTTCTGTATATTTAGGATGTTCTGCTAAAAAGATACAATTTTCTTTTCGTGAAAATTCTTCACAACTTTCAATATCATTATCTTTTGTTCCTATGATTAGTCTAGGAGCAAATCGTTTATCTTCTTTTAAGGCTTTTTCTAACGCCTTAATCGCTTGAAGATTTTCATCTTCGATTTCATCAATTCCTTCATTTAATTCATATTCATAATCAAAGAAGATTAAGACTTTTTGATTGCTACTTGTATGTTCATTTAAAATCTTTTTTGTCTCTTCAATTTTCGCATCTAAAACACTTTTAATATGTGTTTCAAAAGATAAATCATTTAACCCTACGGGAATGATTTTTGTATAGACATCCTCTAAGGGGAAATCACGAAGCATTTCATTATAATAACGTAAACTTCCGTCTTTTTTAAATACGTCTTTTAAGGTATCAATATTTTGATCAATATTATCTAGCGCCTCTAAAGCGTGATGGATGATATCAACTTCTTCAATATGAATTGAAACATCTCTAGCTCCATGTTCTAATTGAGATTTAACAAATTGTTCTAAAGAAATAGCTTTTCCTCTTTCATTTTTAACTTCTAAATCAGGAAGATAAGAAGCAGAATTAAAATCAATTTTCAAATTTTGATCAAAAGAATTAAAAGAAATTTCTTGTCCTTTCCACTTGGTAGTTGGGAAGAAGAAAATCACTTTATTTTCTCTTCGTCTATCGATATAACGCTTGATATTTTCATAAGGTTGACGCACCATGATAGAACGTAAAACACCAACATGATAGGCATTTGCAATCTTTTTTATGAGCTCTTTTCGAATTGGAGAATTATCCTCTAATTCATAAAAGAATTCTTTAGTAAATTTCTTTTGTTCGATGAAGATTTTTTTATCTTCTTCACTCATTTTATAAGGGAAGATATGTTTTGTTAATTCACTAATTTTGAAAGGAGTAAATCCCTTACTTTTTAAAAAGTCTTGATATTCAGGGAGTTTTCTAACTTCATCTGCTCGGACGTGTTGGACAAATTGCATGACTGTTGAGGCACCTCGACAAACTCTTGTAAATTTTTCTTTTTCTTCTTGCCACATTAAAGACCTATCTTGATCTTTTTTATTCATGAAATCCGAAGGAATTCCACCTTTACATTTAACAAAATACCAAAGGGGAAACATGCCCTCTAAGTTTCCTGAATGAGGTGTCGCAGATAATAATAAACAATAAGCTGAATTTACTTTATTTTTGATTTCCATCAAAGTCGATAGGAGTTTTAAAGAGTGAATATTATCCTCTTTACAAAGATTATGTGCTTCATCTACGACGATTGTTTCAAAAAGAATGTTATTTAAATCTTGTTCGTCTAATTTTTCAAAGTTTTCTAAAGAAATTAAAATCGGTCTTTGATACGCACGATAAGTTTCTTGAACAACGTTATAAGAAACTTCTTTTTTTACAATTGAAAAATCGGGTTTATCAAGAACATAAATGACATCTTTACCTAAACCAAATTCCATTTCTATGACATTTTTCCAACTATCAATCACTTGATTTGGGACAATTAAAAGTAAAGAATTCATTTTATTTCTTGCAGCAAGTTCACTTAAAATTAAACCTGCTTCATAAGTTTTTCCCGTGCCGACAAGTTCTGCTAGAATTCCAAAGCCACGATGCTCTTTTAAAAACAATAAAGCTGCTTCTTTTTGGAAAGGAAATATCACTTCATTATGAAGATTATTTTCATGACGACCAAATTCTTCATAATGAATCCCATATTCTCCCGTATTATTATTTTTTACATAAGCTTTTGTATCGATTTTAAGCGTATCAAAATCATCATATCGATCAAGAGCGTCTACAAGACTATTACATTCATTAATTTTGTCCGTCAAGGGCTTTCTTTTGTTTGATATTCCTGTTTTTTGTGCCTCGACACGATCGAGTGCTCCATCGTCAATACGAATAACAAAATCTTTATTTAAGATAAGTTCGTGATTTACTTTTTGATCTTTTTCACTCATATTCTTCACCTCTAATCAACAGAACCTTCTGCGACAAATGTGGATAATCCTTCTAAACGGAACTCTATATCTGTAGCATTTACGTTATAAAATAATTGTTTTTTATTTTGGCAATAAACTTCATAAAATCGATAACCTTCGACGGAAACATTTTTAATAAAGGGATGGGCAATTCCTTCTTCATCAATCTTAATCCCAACTTGATAAAGGAAATTATTTTTCGTGCGATAATCGTTATCCGCGGGGACATAAATAGGATTACCCTTATAATAAAAATTGACTCTTCCTTCACCTGCAACATTTTTTAAATTCAAATATTTTTGAGCTTTAGCAAAACTATTTGCTACTTCATTATTCTTTAAACTAAGGCAGGGATTACGACCATCATTACTTAAAACATAATCCACTTTATCGTTATATTTCATTTGCTCAATTTGTTCTTTACTAATCGCAATAGAATAGATACGAATATCACAACTATTCACAGGATAAGGTCTAGAAATAATGACAGAATTTCCCACAAATTCACGATTTAAAGGAACAATAGAATCTTGATTTGCAAAGATGACTAAATGTCCTTCATTATAAGGATATTCATGTTCAATTATATCATTAAAGAACAATTTTTCTCCATAAGAAAGAGAGAGACATAAATCAATCTTATAGTGCTTTAAAGCTGATAAAGCTCCCCCTACAGATGCAGAATAAATTGCATCTTCATGTTCTAAAATTGGATAAAATGTTTTTTTAGTATCGTTAATTACAAAGGAATCAAAATTTAATTTTCTACCCTTTAAACGATAATCATTTTTTACCTTTTCTTCAATGATATCCACTAATCCTTTTGTTTCAGAAAGTCCTCCAGTAAAGAAGATGTCTTTAACTTCTAAACTGCTATTTAAAAGGAGTTCACTAATGACATATTCAACAATTTTAGCGACATTTTTACTTCCATCTAAAATACCTGTACAAGATAAAAAGTCATTTTGATTAAAAGATCTCTGCACAGGAACTTCTTTATGAATATCAATGGTAATTCCTTGTTCTGCTAAAATTTCATAATCGCTTAAACTAAACATGATTTTAGCATTCTTAATTTCTTTTAAAAGAAGATATTGTTTAGAATATAGGCTTTCTTCGCTCATTCTTTTTTGTTTTTCTTCATAAGAAGGAGTGCCGATGATTTCTCTTTTTTCTATCGAATCTTCTAAATAATTAGCAATCGCTTCATCAAAATCATTTCCCCCGATGTTTAAAGGAGGCATATGACCATCTTGACCATCGATAACAATTCCAGCATTTCTTCCAGTTTGCTTAGAAATTTTAATTTTACTAACAGAAATATCTTCTTCACCCATATCAAAAATTAAGATACTTTGACCTTTTTTAATGAGCTTTTGATGATATGAATATAATCCAAT
>CANQTY010000058.1 GCA_947626895.1 uncultured Bacilli bacterium | reverse complement strand
ACAATCATGACTTTTTTCATATAAATCACCTATTTTAAAAATAAAACCTTTCTTTCAATTCTCTTTTATTATAGCAACTTATGAAGATTTTTCATCTTCTTTATTATTGTAAGCAAAAGTAATCGATAAATCTTTCATTTGAAATTTTTCCTTAATGATTAATTAATTTAAAATAATCATTTATTGGCTCAATATCAACAGAATGTAAGTTTAACTTTTTAATTTCATCATAAGAAAAATATTTTAATTCGATAACTTCTTCTTCCTGAGGGAAAAGTTTTCCATGATATGAAGTAGCTATATAGATGATAGAAATTAAAGACACTTCATCTCCATTAGGATAAACATGATGCATCTTTTTTCCAGAATAAATCTTAAAAAATTCATAGCTATCTAAAATTAATCCTGTTTCTTCTTTTACTTCTCTTAATAAAGCTTCTTCAATCGATTCATCTATTTCAATTGCTCCCCCATGAAGAGCCCAAGTAGAATTATCTTTTCTTTTTTGTAGAAGAATTTGCTTTTGTTCATTAACAATAATTGCCCCGACACAAGGCATCATTAAAGGAGTTTTTCCAACGATTTTACGAAGCTTAGAAATATAACTCATATCTTCTCCACAGGAAGGATTTCTTCATCAACCACTTCCATGTGATCAATATAAATTGGCTTTATTGGTCGATCATAAATATCTGTTTTGCTTAAAGCGATTTTATCAACGATTTCTATCCCTTTAATAACTTTACCAAAAGCAGCATATTCTTCATCAAGATATAAAGCATCTTTATGCATGATAAAGAATTGGCTTCCTGCAGAATTATAGTTTTGACTTCTTGCCATGGAAATAGTTCCTCGAGTATGGGATAAGTTATTATTAAAACCATTCTTTTTAAATTCACCTTTGATATGGTAAGAAGGCCCTCCTGTTCCATTTCCTAAAGGATCTCCACCTTGAATCATAAAAGAAGCAATAACACGATGAAATGTTAAATGATCATAAAATCCCTTGCTAGCCAAAGAAAGAAAATTATTTACCGTATTCGGGGCATTTTTTCGATCTAATTCGACCTCAATTACGCCATAATCTTGTACATATATTTTAACCATTTGATGGATTTCCTTTCTTTTTATGATGAATTTCTTCTTTAATTTCATCTTGATCATTCATGTAATCTTCCATATGTTTCTCTAGAGAATGAGATGATTTAAATGGCGATAAGAAGCGTGCTTTTTCTTTTTCCATTCCTAAATGTTTTGAAATATTGGCTTTAAGATTTTCAATACGGACAACAATTTGATGTTCAGAAGCAAAATTTTTAATTTTATTGACAATTTGCATCGACATGCAGAAGTCAATAATCAATATGCCATAGAAGATTCCCATGATAAATGTCGCTAATTCAAAACCATCAATATATAAGAATTTTAAAATCAAATCGGTAATAGGATCAAATAAAAGATAATAAAATCCTGCGCCTGCAAGAGTCCAAAGGAAAGAAAATAAAGGACAAATTAAACCTTTATAATTAAGCCATCTTTTCGAATAATCCCATAGACGAATATGCATTCCTTCAATAAAGATAATTCCTGCGATTAATTCAATTAATGTCATTAATATTCCAATTCCTACGATAACAATAATATCAAATGCCCACCAGGGAAGGGATAAATCTAAATTCTTTAAAATCGTAACAAAGACATATAAACTCATAATTCCACATCCATAAATAGGAAGACATGGACCTTTTAAAAAGCCTGGATTAATCCATCTTTTCGCCGTAAATATCCTTCTAAAAAAGACTTCAAGAATCCATCCTAAAAAGGAAAATAAAATAAAAAGAAAGGCGAGAACAAAAAAGATTAAGCGAAACATTACGCTTGGTGTAATCTCCTCGGCCAGAAATAAAAAATGCATAAAACTACCTTAAATTATAAAATTATTCTAAATAATGAATAACTTTTTAACTTTTCCTTTCTTTGAGAACTAAGTATTTAATCGTAATTGTCATTAACAACAGATTGGAGGTATTTTTATGTTTTTTGTTGGAATTGATATTGTTAAGTAAAAACATAACTTTGCAATGATCAATAATGATGGTTTAATTATCGTTCCTCCAAAAACGATACTAAACTCTTAAGAAGGTTTTCATGATCTGTTATCTTCTTTGCTTGCTCTTGATCGTTCTCAAAAAATCAAGATAGGGCTTGAAGCAATTGGTCTTTATGGTGCCTCAAACCTTAAGACCTTTTTTAACATGGATTTAATTTTGTTGAATTAAATCAATTACAGGTTTCTAAGTTTCACAGCCAAATGTCACTTAGAAGAACCAAGACAGATAAAATTGATTGTTTAGTTATTGCTCATTTCATTTCTCCCAAAAATGAATACAAGCCCTATCAACAATTATTATATCACATAAAGGTTCTCATAAAAAAGATAAAGGAGCAAAATGCATGTTAAATTTAAGACAAAACAAAAAATCTAATAATTTAATCAATGGATATCATGCGTTAATCAAAATATCTGCTCCTCTATCTCCTTCATTGTATAAAAAAGTTGAAAGGAATGCAATTTATAAAAGAAATAATCTTAAATATTGATATAAATTGTTTCTACAGTTTTATGCACTTGTTGTATCGATATGTAAGTCTTCAAATTCTATATCATTTGAAGAAAATGTCCAATCAAAAAATTCATGCTGTATTTCATCAATTACAGTAATAGAAATTGTTTTATTTCTATTTATGTGAATTGAAATAATACTAATCCAGTCAAATTCACCAATCAAGCCATCATAATAATCTACATCATGACAATGAACATTAATCATTCCATTTTCAGGTGTCCCTTTTACATAATCTTGTTGCATCCAAAAGCAAAAATCGATTCTAAATAGTAACTCTTTTGTATCTTGATTATATTCAACTTTTTCAATACCACTATCATGAAAATAATATTTCTTAAAAAATTCTTTTGGTTTCATTTTAATCTCCATTAATTAGCTAAATTTAGCTTATTTAAAAAAGGAAGAGCTATACACTCATCCGTTTTCGTAATTCTTTAATGGCTTCATTATATTGCCACATAATCGTTCCTATCGGTTTATTTAATTTTAAAGCGATTTCTCGATGAGTTAATCCTTCCATAACATGAAGACGAATTAATTCTTTTTGATTTTGCGATAAATATTTATCCATTACATCTTGAATATGTAAATCATTACTATATTCTTTATCTTCCACTTTGCGATACATCAGTTCTTCTTCTTCAAAATCAATGGGAATTTCTCGATTTCTACTTTTTAAAACATTAAGCGCTAAGTTTTTGGCAATCGTAATTAAGTATGCTAAACCATTTTCAGAGCTTTTCATCTTATTTTTTAATACTTTTAAGTACGTTTCTTGTACGACATCAAGACTTAAATCTCGATCATTTAAAATACTATAAATGGAATGATAAATCACTGAATTCGTGGAGTTATATAATTCGTTAAAGGCTTTTTCATCTCCTTCTTGCGAGGAGATGATTAACCTAGATATTTCTTCTTTATCCACATAAACCTCCAAGAAATTTATTGAAATTTAGATTTAATTTTTTCAAAAAAACTCGTCTTTTTCTTTTTTGTTCCCTCAATTTCCATGAACTTTTCAAGGAGATTTTTTTGTTCATCATTAAGTCCTGTCGGGGTTTTAATTACAATATGAACATAATGATCTCCTTGATATAAAGAATTTCTTACATCCTTTACACCTTTTCCACGGATCTTTAAGACTTGTCCAGGTTGAGTTCCTTCTGGAACTTTTAATTCTACTGGACCATATACGGTATTGACTTCCACAGTACAACCTAAACTTGCCCCGACCATACTGACTTCTTTATTTGTATGGATATCATTTCCCTCGCGACGGAATTCAGCAGAACTTTGAATATGGACTTCGATAAATAAATCTCCATTTTGTCCACCATTTTGTCCACGTTCTCCTTTGCCAGGAACTCGAATTTGTTGACCTTCATTAATTCCAGCAGGAATATTGACTTCAATATTCGTCTTCTTTCGAGAATAACCTTTTCCATTACAGACATGGCATTTATTTTTAATAATTTTACCTGTACCACCACATCGCGAACATGTTCTTTGCGTTTGCATCGCTCCAAAAAGAGTTTGACTTACGCCAATAACAACACCCGAGCCATGACAATCAGGACATGTTTCAACATCCGAAGGAGAATCTGCGCCTGTTCCATGACAATGAGTACATGGTTCATCAAAAGTGATAGGAAGTTCAATTGTTTTTCCTAAAATGGCATCCATGAAAGCGATACGGATTTGCATAATCGTATCTCTTCCCCTTTGAGGACCTCTTTCTTGTCTTCTAGCACGAGATCCTCCACCAAAAAAGGAGCTAAAAATATCCCCTAGATCGACATCTTGGAAACCCCCATTAAAGCCATTAAAGCCTTGACTTTGATCAAAAGCTGCATGACCAAATTGATCATATTGAGCTCTTTTATTTGCATCAGAAAGAACATCATAAGCTTCTTGAACTTCTTTAAATTTTTCTTCTGCGCCAGGTTCGTGATTTAAATCAGGATGATATTGTTTTGCTAACTTACGATAAGCGGATTTAATTTCATCATCCGAGGCATTTTTGGAAACGCCTAAAACTTCATAATAATCTCTTTTCGTTGGCATAACTTACTCCTTTCTTTTCATGATGAAGGAGGCTAACGCCTCCATCATCTATTTTTTTACTTCTTTTCTTTAAAATCAGCATCGATTACATCATCATTATTATTGTTATTTGTTTCTGAAGATGTATCGTTATTTTGATTTTGTTGTCCTTGATATTGTTGAGCCATCGCCGCGGCTTGTTCTAATTCATTCATCTTATTACGTAAAGTTTCATAATCGTTATTATCAAGAGCTTGCTTTAATTCATCTCTTAATTTTTGGGTTTGTTCTTTTTGCGCGGCATCCATCTTATCCCCTTGTTCCTCTAAAGAGGCATCGATTTGGGCAATTAAAGATTCTGCTTTATTACGTAATTCTACTTCTTCACGACGTTTTTCATCGGCTTCTTTATTTTCTTCCGCTTCTCTTACCATACGGTCGATATCGGCTTTAGATAAACCATTAGAGCCAGAAATGGTGATTTGTTGTTCTTTTTGAGTATCTAAGTCTTTTGCTTTAACATTGACAATACCATTCGCGTCAATATTAAAGGTGACTTCAATTCGTGGTTGACCACGACGTGCAGGTCTAATTCCATCTAACTTAAATGTACCAAGTAATTTATTATCGCGAGCCATAGGTCTTTCACCTTGATAGACCATAATATCTACAGCAGGTTGATTATCTTCCGCGGTAGAAAATACTTGTGATTTTGTGGTAGGAATTGTCGTATTTCTTTGAATTAAAGCAGTCATTACTCCTCCCATAGTTTCAATACCTAAAGTTAAAGGAGTGACATCGAGTAATAAGATATCTTTTTTATCTCCACTTAAAACTCCACCTTGAATCGCGGCACCTACAGAGACGGCTTCATCAGGATTAACAGACATATTGGGTTGTTTACCAGTTAAACGTTTGACTAGATCAATAACCGCGGGCATTCTTGTAGAACCACCGATTAATAAGACTTCATCGATTTGAGAAGTAGATAATTTTGCATCTCTTAAAGCATTTTGTACAGGTAATTCCGTTCTTCTTAATAAATCTGCAGTTAAGGTTTGGAATTTAGCTCTAGTTAATGTGGTTTCAAAGTTAATTGGACCATTTGCGCCCATGGCTAAGAATGGAAGAGAAATTATGGTTTCTAATTGACTAGAAAGAGCAATTTTTGCCTTTTCTGATTCTTCTTTTAATCTTTGAAGAGCCATTTTATCATTAGCTAAATTCACATGATGTTCTTTTTCAATTTCACTTAATAAATATTTAACAACAGCATTATCCCAATCATCTCCACCTAAATGAGAATCTCCAGATGTAGAAATGACTTCAAAAGTACCATCACCAATATCTAGAATAGAAACATCAAAAGTTCCTCCACCTAAATCGTAAACTAAAATCTTTTGACTATCTTTAGAATCTTCCCCGTAGGCAAGTGCTGCCGCGGTAGGTTCAGAAATAATACGAACGACATCAAGTCCTGCGATTTGTCCAGCATCTTTTGTTGCCTGACGTTGCGCATCATTAAAGTAAGCAGGTACAGTAATTACAGCCTTTTCAATTTTTTGTCCTAAATTATCTTCTGCATACTTTTT
>CANQTY010000057.1 GCA_947626895.1 uncultured Bacilli bacterium | reverse complement strand
GCACCAAATAGACAAACACCCACTAATCCTAAATTTAAGAATAAATTCATCAAGGGATTAATTGCTGACATTAAATATCCTGTTTGAATTTCTTTATCACGGATATTTTTACTTTTATAAGAGAAGCGTGTAATTTCTTTTTCTTCACGATTTAAAGCTTTAATAATACGGACACCATTGTAGTTTTCTCTCATTACTGCGACCATTGCATCATTATGCTTTTGAATTTCTTTATATTTTGGTATTCCTTTTGAGGTAATTAAAAATGAAGTAATTAATATTAAAGGAATAATGGATAATAAAAGAAGCGCTAAGGGGACATCTAAAAGGAAACACATCACTAAGCCCCCGATTAATAGAATTGGAGCTCTAATTCCTAAACGCTGAATCATTCCAATGGAATTATAAACATTAAAGATATCCATGGAAATTCTTGATGCTAAGGTAGGAGTGCCAATAGATGAAATATCTTCAAAAGATAAATCTTCTATTTTTTCAAATAAATCATGTCTTAAATGACGAGAAGCGACTTTGGCAATAAATGCCGCGGAACGGTTAGCTAAAACATTAAATAATACACCTATCGCCGCGCAGAAAATCATTAAAACGCCATATAAAAAGATAACTAAAATGTTTTCCTGAGGAATTAAATCGTGCGTTATATAATAAAAAATCATTGGTAAAATTAAGTCCATAAAAGTCCCAATGATTTTTACAATCGATTGAATGAGCAATTTACCCTTATATGAAGAAATATAACTCCAAATCCTTTTCATATTTAAAAGATAGCACTCAAAAAATAAAAATTCAATTTTCTAAGCAAAAAGGGAGAAAAACTCCCTTTTTGTTCATAAATCATTAAGTAACTTAGTGATATTAGTCAGCGAAGAGTAAATGATTTGCGACTAATACGCAGACAAGGTCACACCAACCTAAGATATTACCTGTAGGTAAAATAGCAAGAATTAAACCTAAAATGTTGGTGCTTTTTGGTTTTTCAAGTACTGCTGTAACTCTTACAACGATTTCTGTAATCCAGTTAACAAATGGAATTAAAAGAAGTAAGAATTGAACAAGTCTTGATTGTTTATTAAACCATTTCATTTTACATTCCTCCTATGAATTTATAATAGTAACTTTAAAAAATAATATCAATAAAAATTGAAAAATAATCGAATTAGTAACATATTTTTTTGATATTTTTGGTGTTCGTTTATTTATTCACTTTTTCTTAAAAAAATGTGCTATACTTATTTTTAAGGAGAACGAGCAAAATGAAGAAAATTAAATTTAAAATTCCTTTTTTTAAAAAGAAAAAGATCAATAAATTAGAATCCGTTACTTTGCAAGGAAAGAAAGTCATTTTAAGAAAATTAAAGATTTCGGATGCTATCTTTGCTTACGATACTTTTGAAGATCATCGAAATCACATTTATCATCCATTTAATCAATTAGAAACAGATGACGATGTGGCAATTTATTTAATGAATTTTGTATCCCGTTATGATGAAGGAAAATCTATTGGTTGGGCAATTACATCATCAAAAACTAATGAATTTATCGGGATGATTCAAGTTCCTTTCTTATATCCTGAAGAAAGAAACTGTTCATTAAATTTCTATGTTGTTAAAGGTCTAAAAAAAGAATATCTAGAAGAAGCGGTTCAATTAGTATGTGGATATTTATTTTCTTCAAAATTTGTTCGTCGTATTCAAGCTAAAATTGATTCCGAAGATAGTTTTAATGAACAAATATTAATTAACTTAGGCTTTATTTATGAAGGAACACAAAGAAAGTACGCCTATTATGGAGATGTATTCCATGATATTAAAATGTACTCTTTACTTGAAGATGAAGTTGTTGTTCAGGAGGAGAAAAAATGAAGAACTTAGTTTCAATTGTTGCACCTATGTATAATGAAGAAGAAATGGCTCCTCTTTTTTATGAAACCATTTCTAAGATTATGGATAAAATCCAAGATCAATATGATACTGAACTTGTTTTAGTAAATGATGGTAGTAGAGATAAAACATGGGAAATCTTAAAAGAATTTCATGAAAAAGATCATCGAGTTCATGCCATTAAATTTTCAAGAAATTTTGGTCATGAAGCCGCGATTACCGCGGGATTAAAATACGCAAAAGGAGATGCGGTAATTATTATGGACGCGGATTTACAAGATCCACCTGAATTAATCTTTCAAATGTTAGAAAAATTTGAAGAAGGTTATGAAATAGTTAATGCTAAACGCGCGGATAGAAAAAAAGATGGTTTTCTAAAAAGGAAAACCGCGGAAGAATATTATGAGGTCATCTATAGATTATCTGGAAAAATTAAAGTTCCTAAAAACGTAGGTAATTACCGATTAATGTCAAAAAGAGTTGTCGAAGCAGTGAATGCTTTACCAGAACACAATAGAGTTTTTAGAGTTTTAGTACCTTTTGTTGGATATAAAACAACGGAATTAGAATATGTTCGTCCCGCACGTCCTAAAGGAGAAACAAAATATAACTATAATTCTATGTTTAAACTTGCTGGAGACTCTATTGTTTCATCTTCATTAGTTCCTCTTTCTTGGGCATTTAAATTAAGTCTAGATTTAATTGCTATTTCTGTTCTTGCCTTAATTACTACATTAGTTTTTTATATTTTAGGTAGATGTGGTATTGATCCATTTATTTTTTGGGATACAGGATTATATTTAATTTTATCTTTTATATCTCTTGGATTTAGCTTATGTTTATTCTTTATTGGTATTCTTTCTCAATATCAAGCAAGAACCTTTGTGGAAGCTCAACAAAGACCATTATTTATCGTTGAAGAAGATTTAGAAAATAAATAGTTATTGATTTAAAAGTATAAAACGGTATCAAAAAATACACATTTTTATAGAAACAAACATAAAAAAAGGACAAAATTTTCTTGCCCTTAATTATTGTGTCATGTAAATATTAAATACCTGAGATAGGCATAGATTTAATATATAATGAACAAGATGTAAATCCAGATGAAAGAAGTTCAGCGTCATTAGCGACTTCTTTAATATTTTTAATCATATCAAATAAGTTTCCAGCGATGGTAATTAATGTAACAGGTGACCCCATCTTGCCATTTTCAATCATATAACCCTTTGCTTGTAAGGAGAAATTTCCAGATTGGGCATTCATCCCTGCATGTAACCCTTCCACGGATGTGATATAGATTCCGTTTCCGATTTCACTAAAGATTTGCTCTAGAGATTTTTTGCCTGGTTTTACATGAATATTAACAAAGGATACAGAAGCTTTTCCATTTCCGTGTTTATAACTATTTCCAGTGGGTTCAACATTAAACTTTCTCGCGTTTTTAAGATCATATAGATACGTTTTTAATACCCCACGATCAACAATTTTTTTGTTCATAGTAGCCACACCTTCATCATCAAAAGAACGGAAGAACATATTATGCGCTAAAGGCTTTTCTTCTATAGTTAATTTACTTGATGCAATCTTTTCACCAACTTTATCAATTAACATACTTGATTTTTTGGCAATAGCTTCCGCAGAAGTTGAAGATAAAAAGAATGATAATAAACTCGCGGCAACTTTCTTATCTAAAACGGTTTTATATTTACCAGATTTACAAGGTTTACCTCCAAGTTGAGAAAGTGTTTTATCGACAACTTCGTTAACGATTTTTTCTGAATTAAAATCATCAAATTGATTTGTGAAGCTCACTTTATATCCTGTTTTAGTATCGCCATCTTCATCTGTCGCGTGGGCACATACATAATAGACCATACTATTCACATGATTCTTTAAATTTAAGCCATAAGAATTACATAAACATACTTCTTCTTCGCCTTCAGAGTATTCAATTTCTACCTCTCTAATACGTGGATCTGCCTTTCTTAAGGCATTTTCCATTTCTTTTGCTAAAGCAATTTTATGTTCGGTTGGAATTAATTTATAATCGCCATTATAGACTTTACGTTTGTGATATCTTTCACTACCTTTAAAGATTTCTGCTTCTTCTTTAGATTCGTTAATACTAGCATTTTCTTTAATTTGCTCTACAACATATTTTGGTGTACATTTATCTTTCTTTTCTGTAGAACAATAACCAAATTTTCCTTGATAAATTCCACGTGCGATTAATGAATATGTATCAGAAACTTGAAACGATTCAATTTCTCCACGGAATAAAGAAAAGGATAAAGAGGACTCTTTAGCGCTATAGAGTTCTAAAGCTTCAAGACCAACTTTTTTCGCTTCTTCAAAATATACTTTATAATTCATTATCGTGTACCTCCTCTTCCTCCGACGGTGATTTCTTTAACACGAATTGTAGGTTGACCTACATCTACTGGAATACTTCCAGAAGCAGCACCACACATTCCTTGTGCGCGCTTTAAATCACTACCGACCATATCTATGTTCATTAAGACATCTTTTCCAGATCCAATAAGAGTGGCACCTTTTACTGGATAGGTGATTTTTCCATCTTCAATCATATAGGCTTCATTGACTGCAAAGTTAAATTCTCCTGTCGCAGGATTGACACTTCCTCCACCTAAAGATTTGGCATAAAGGCCATATGGGGTTGCTTTTATCATCTCTTCAACGGTACTTTTACCGGGTAAGATGAAAGTATTTGTCATTCTAGATGTGGGCTCATAACGATAAGATTCTCTTCTTGAACTACCTGTTTCACTAGCGCCCATTCTTTTTCCATTAAAGGGATCAACCATATAAGAATTTAAGATACCGTTTTTAATTAAAAGATTTCTTTTACACTTATTTCCTTCATCGTCGACATTTCCAGATCCCCAACCACCAGGGATTGTACCATCATCAACTGCAGAAACAATATTTGAAGCAATTTGTGTTCCTTGTTTATGAGAGAATACGGATAAATCTTTAGAAACAGAAGAAGCCTCTAAAGAATGGCCACAAGCTTCATGGAAGATAACACCACCAAAACCATTACCAATAACTACAGGCATTTTTCCAGAAGGACATTCTTTTGCTCCTAACATCGTTAATGCTACTTGAGCAACTTCTTTAGCTTCACTTACTAAATCGTTTTCATCTAAGAAAAATTCCATACCTTTTTGTGCACCAGGTCCCTCATGGCTAGTTTCGATACCGTTTTCGTCTTTTGCAACAGTTTGCATATGCATGCGTCCACGAATTCTTTGATCTGTGACTTCTTTTCCGTTGGAATTAAAGATTTGTACTGTTTGAGTTTCGTTATTCATTGAAACAATTGTTCTTACAATTCTTTCATCGATTAACATCGCTTGAGCAACTTTCTTTAATAATGCGACTTTTTCTTCCTTGCTAACAGAAGAATAGGGAACTTTTGGTGCATGGCGATTTTTAATTCGCACCTTGTGAATGGGTGCGCATTCTTTTTCTTGATTGCCATCAAAAGATTTTTTTAATGAAGATGCTAGAGCCATTAAGCCTTTTTTAGAGATATCGTTTGTATAACCATAGACACTTTGTAAATTTTTAATAAGGCGAATTCCAGCACCATAAATGGTATTGCTTGTGACGGTTTCTACAAGTTGATTATCTACAGTAATTCCTTCGGATTCGGTTTGTTCAAGAAAGATTTCTGCAAATTCACATCCTGTAGAAAGGCATTCGTTTAAGACAATACGAGCAAGATTTTTTGTGATCATAATTACCTTTTTTGAATAATAAATTATTCTATTTCCTTTCTTTGAGAATGATTGACATCTTTATGAATTGTTCTCAATTCAATTCATAAATGAAATAAATAAGTGGTTTGTAATTTTTACAAAATAAATGAGATTCTTGTTAAAGAATCTATTTGCTTAAGATATTAGCATAATTTAAAGTCACTTTCATTCTTTTTTTATAAAGTTTTGTATTCCTTAACTTCTAAATAAAACTCTTTATTCATAACTTGATAAAGAGGAGATTTTAAGTGGAAACCTGTATTGTTCGTGGAGGAAAAAGAATTGATGGTGAAGTCTTTATTTCGGGTTCTAAAAATGCTGCATTATGTTTAATTGCTGCAAGTTTATTGACTAGAAAAAAGACGATATTTTATCGCATTCCTCATCTTTTAGATGTTGATAATTTTCTAGAAATATTAAAAGAAATCAATGTTATATATGAATTTAAAGATAATGTTTTGAGTATTGATTCCTCGAATATTCAATATCATAGCCTTATATTAGATAAAGTTCATAAATTTCGGGCATCTTATTATTTAATTGGAGGATTACTTTATCACTTTAAACATTTAGAAATAGCTTATCCTGGAGGTTGTTCTTTTGAAAAAAGACCTATCGATATTCATTTACAATTTTTTCGAGATATAGGAATAGATGTTCAAGAAGAAAAAGATTATTTAATTTTTGATGTAAAAGAAGAAAAAGAAGGAATATTTACATTAAAAAATATTTCTTTTGG
>CANQTY010000056.1 GCA_947626895.1 uncultured Bacilli bacterium | reverse complement strand
ACGCTTGAGACATTAGAATAAGCAGCTTCTTCAACTGCAGTTAAATATACATTAACATATTTCATACCAGCATTATTAGAAGAGACATCTGCAGTATAACCTGTAAAGGTGTAAACTTTTCCGTTGCCACTTTCAAGTGTTGTTTTAATGTCAGTATTACATTTGATGGATGCTTGTGTCTTTTCGTTTGCTCCTTCTAATAGAACGTTAAAATAGCTTCCTGAAACTGATAATAGACCCTTGAAAGTAATTAACTCACAAACTTCTCTTTCTGCAGCTTCTTTACCAACAAATGTATCAAAAGCCGCACCATTCCATTCTGTCGGTTCTTTTGTCTCAAGTGTTGGGGCACCTTCAGTTAAAACCGTAATTGTACTTCCTGAAGCGATTTGTTTCATACCATTTTGTAAACCGACTTTCCCATCTACTTGTACATATTGACCAACAGTATATGTAAGAGCTGTATTTCCGCCGATATAAACAAGCATATCACCAGAAGTATCGCCTATAACAATAGCTTTTGTTGTATTGGAAACCGCTTGAATAAGCGCTTTAACAATAACTTTTGTACCACTATCAGCTTCTAACGCTTGTGCTACTGTCATTTCAGTTGCTGGAACAACAGGTACGTCTTTTTCTGTAGCGCTGACAAGATATAAGTTAACATATCCACCACTATTAAGTTCGATAACATAAGCCACAAATGTGTATGTTTTCCCATCTTCTAATGCATCACTTTGATCAGAAGTAAGATAATTTAAGGATGCTTGTGTTTGTGTTCCTGCAATAGAGATATTTAAGTAACTTCCTTTAGAAAGAACACCTTCAAAAGTAATAAGTTTTCCAATACCTCTTTCTCCTTCGGCGGTATTTTTAAATGCATCGAATTTTGCACCATCCCAAGTTTCGGGTGTTTCAGTGAGTGTAGGTTTTCCTTCAGTTAAAACTTTTACTGTTGCGGAACTTGTAAATTGCATATTACCATTTCTTGCAGCTATTGCACCTGATACTTCTAAATAGGCATCTTTTATAATTTCAGCACCAGGAGTGGCATCAAGCCAAACAACCATCTTCCCTGTTGCATCGGCAATTAAATATGATTTAGTTGTAACAGAAACTACGACACCACGAACTGTTGCGGTAGAACCTGCAGTCATTTTATGTACTTGTGCAATTGTTGAAACCTCAGTTTCCACCTCACTAGTTCCCCCTGTATTTTGAGAAGTAGGGGTAGAGGAATTAGCACCACCAGAAGATGTAGAGGGTGAATCTGGATTATTACAAGCGAATAATAAAGCAGAGACCGCAAGGATAGATAAAAGTCTAAATTTTTTCATAAATAAAATAAAACCTCCTATAAAAAACAATTAAAAGACTTATATGCTATAAAATAACGGGGTTTCTAAAAACAAATTTTAAAAAAAGAGGATGTATATATATAAGAAGGAATATATAGTGCACCGAAGTTATCGAGGGGAAGCATAACTTCGGTGCCAAAATAATACACTTATTTTTTTATAGATTTAAGCGATGAAAATAAATCTATGACTCTATCATGCTAGATAATGATTTTGTGCGTATATGAGCCATTTAGGGCTTAATATAGGCATTTTATGATGATCAATAAAAAATATAAATAAGCATAAGAAAAAGTTTTTAAAAAATTTTTACAATTTTTTTATTTTTTTGTGGATTTATATAAGTGAAGGGTCATAAAGAAAGGAGAAAAATTTATGAACAAAAAATTATGCTTATTCTTACCTACGGCTTTCTCCATGATGTTTTTTATTACATCATGTGCTAAAGAGAATGCACCTTTAGATGTTAGTCCTTTACAGCTTGAGTTTAAAGAAGGGCAATTCAAGTATCAAGGGGATGAAATGATACTTGAAGCTACTGTAAATGATAATGCTTCAGTAAAAAGCATTACTTTTACATCCTCTGATTCTACAAAGGTCGAGGTTATTAAAGCTGGACCTTTGTCTTGTAAGGTCAAAAAGAAAAAGACCTTCACTGGGTATGTGATGATCACCGCGAAATCAGATGATCCTTTCGTGGAGATATCCGCGCAGTGTAAAGTGAGGTGTTATAACTATATCACGAATCTTGGTGATATGAGTTATGTTCCTTACCAAGGAGGGAGTGAAGTTCGTGCTTTAATATCCGAAGAAGTTGATAACATCATCTTAAAGCAAGGTCTCACTTACAAGTGTAGTATGGAAATCGACACTGCCTTTGGTGACTGTGAAGAACCCTATAATGATGGAACACAGGTAAAGATTGAATCCGCGGCGATGACATCATTAAAGGCAAGTATTCAAGAAGCACTAGGAAGTAAAAATACCATCACTAGCTTCATTCAAAATGAAAGCTACAATGGAATTGGTACTACCTACATCAAGTTTGAATTCACTTGCCAAGAGGTTTTCGATGGTACTAAAAAGATTACTACCGATGGACAGCAAACAGGATTTACTTTCCATAGATATAATGCGGTCACGGGTATAGAAAACTTCGATACAAGTGAAATCCTTGTCATCAAGTAATAAGGATATTCTAGAAAGGAGGTGATAAAAAAACTAGTTTTCTAGTTTTACAATAGACAAGGATAAGGAAAATATTTATACTTTACTTCGTTAGGTATGAAAAGTAGAGTAAGACGAAGTAAACTAAACAAAAAAATTTAGACCAAGGTTTGTTTTTTGCACCTTGGTCTTTTTAAAAGGAGTCCATATGAAACCCATCTTAATTGTTATTGCAGGAGGTTCTGCTTCAGGAAAAACAACTGTAGTAAATAAAATCCATAGTGTTCTAGGAGATGATGATCTAGTCGTAATCGCTCATGACGATTACTATCTAGATCAATCCTTTATGGATCGAGAGGAAAGAAGAAAGACCAATTATGACCATCCTTCTTCTTTAGAAAATGATTTACTTGTTGAGCATTTAAAAAAGTTATTAAATAATGAATCCATAGATAAACCCATCTATGATTTTGTAGAACAAACAAGAAAAAAAGAAACTGAAAGAATTGATCCTAAACCCGTCATCATCTTAGAGGGTATCCTCGCTTTAGAGGACTCTAGAATAAGAGATTTAGCATCTCTTAAAGTCTTTGTAAATTGTGATGATGATTTACGATTTATTCGTCGATTAGAAAGAGATATTAAAGAACGAGGTCGTTCTTTAGAGATGGTAGTAAACCAATATCTTTCTACTGTTAGACCCATGCATCATTTATTTGTAAGACCCACCATCCGTTATGCTGATATCATTATTCCTAATGATTATCAACATAACGTTGCTACAAATATATTGATTAGATCTTTAAAAACTTTAATTAAAGAAAATAAAGAAAGTAAATAATATATTAAGATATATTAATCTCTTTCATTAAAATAAAGATCTTTAATATAACGGATGCTTTCAATTAATTGTTCATAGGATATACCTTTAGCGTAGTTATTTTTGTCTTGATAAATTTTCCATAGTTTTTTTAATATAATATCGTCTTCAATATCATTAATCGTGTCTGTTACATAAGTTTGGTCACTGATTTTATCGTCTCCACCTTTATGCTTTGCTGTTTCATTGATAGCATCAAAAAGAGTTTTTTTAGAGATACTATCCTTTTTTAATGTAGTCAAGATATACATATCATAGTAATCTCTAATTCTTGTATTTGTTATACCTCTTATAATAGTTGAATGATATTTTTCAGCTAGAATTGTTTCTAGATTGTATGACAGAATATTAATTTTCCTATTTTCTAAGAGTAAATTATATTCATAATCAATTTCTTTATAAGTAATCTTATCTCCAGTAGTTACATCGATTTGTAAATCTACTCGCATTTTATCAAGACATGCGAGCAATAAAGCACGGATTCCTCCTTCTTTATCTTCTTTTCTAATAGATTTTAAGGAAGTGATACTAAATTCAATGTTATCTCCAACATCAATTTTAATAATTTCATCTAGTATTAATTTTAAAACTTGTTCATCTTGTAAAGAAAAACCTCGAATGGTTGTATCCATATCCATCGTAGCTCTAGTATCAAGTCCAAGCATAGAAGCAATAAGCATTCCACCTTTCAAAATAAAATTATCTTGATATCTTGAAATTGCAACTCTTTCTAGAAATCTTTCTAACATATAGATTTGAATGAGTGTTTGTGATGGAATATTTGTCCTTTTTGCTATATTGCTTAGTTTTGCTTTTAAACTAGTTGAATTTTTAATAATTGAATTGCTCATATCATAACACCTTCATAAATGTTTGGAGAATTTCCTTTACTTTAAATAATTTGGCATATCGTCCTAAAAGTAAAAAGTTTTGATCCTTTCTTTCCATATATCCTTTTAAGGCATCTGAAAAGATTTGAATATCAATTTTATTTCTATCTCTAATAATATCAATGATTGTTCTTTCTAGATTATAGATTCTAATTGTAGTGCCATCATAGATAGGCATTTCAATTAGACCAATATCATAATATTCTTCTTTAACATAAGATGGAGATATAAGTGGTTCATTTACTCTTATGTTATTTTTAAAGGTCATATCATATTTAAGGGGTGCACGATCAGTCAAATGATAAAAAAACAAAGCAGTATTATGGGAGTAGATGCCAGATTTATATCTTTGTTGCATTAAAAAGAAGTCATTAACAAATTGATCTTTTTTAGCATAGACTCCTTTTTCAAGTCTTTCGATAAAGTTTTCATCACACAAGATCTTAATATATTGTCTATGGATATTCAGTTTTTTTAAATCTGAGGTTAATAGGATTCCATTATGTTCATTAATGTAGTTTTTTAAAATTTCAATACTATTCATTTTTTTGACCCCCATATACATATTGTAAACAGAATGTATATGGAAGTCAAAACTTTTTATATATCTTTTATCAAACCCCTATAAGGAGGGAAAAATTTAATGTTAATAAAATAAAAGAAAATATGGTTAAATCATCATATAAAAAGCCTTCAAGAAAAAAATTAAAATTTTTTGACAAATTTTCTTTTGAATTCTCTATCTATATATATGAGAGACCTATAAAGTTAGAACTTATGGATAAGTTCATGGTTACTTCTTTATAGGTTTTTTGTTTTAATCATTTATTTTGCAATGTAGCAAGGAAAGGAGCAAATAGCCATGAGTATTAAAACACAAACTATACCTCAAGAAGTACAAGAAGTAATTGATGATCTTAAAAAGAAGGGTGTTAAGTTCATCAAATGTAGTGAAGAAGAAGCTATTCAATATCTCCAAATGAGAGATAATAGTGAACTTATTCCACTTTATGTAAGTAACTTTGATAAAAACACCACGGACAAATCCTCGGATGTATATATCGATTTAGATATTGTTTATCTAATCGATCTATATGAAATTGATGAAATAGTAAAAATCATACTATTCATTATGATTTCAGGTATTGAACGTTCTTTAAGATCAAGAATTAAACAAACTTTTAATCAGTTAGATGAAAGTTTTGGAATCAAAATCTCTAACGAATTTCTTTCTCTTGATTATGATGGTGAACAAGAGGAAGGTGATTTAGAACCAAAAAGAAGAATCCATCAAAATATCATCAGTAGGAAAAACGATAAGAATGTTAAGGTTATTCTTTCGAAGTACAACGTGGATTTAACTAAGAAAATCCAGGATATTCCTCCGAGAGAATTAATCAAACTTCTTACCTTTGGTGATGTCATTAGATTCTTTGACTATTACTCTTACACTTACAATCTAGATGATTATAGAAAATCATATACCTTATATGATGTTAGGAATCTTAGAAATGATTTGTTTCATGTTCAGCCTATCCTTGTTGGCTTAGATGAAGTTGACACTAACTATAAACTAAGAGGATTAGTTACTCCCTTTTTAACTGAACTAGGTTTCAGCAAATATAAAATATGGAGCAAACTAAGAAATCCTAAAACTAGAAAACTAGTAAGTGTGATTTACACATTTAATGATTTGGTGATGGATGATAATCTAAAACAAACCATTAATCCAATTGTCAACAAGTTGTTCGATACTAGAATGCCTAGTCATCCAGAATATTACGCTAATAATTTGTTGCTTAAATCTGATTATTACTTTTTCTTGGAGATTATCAAAAAGATATTTTGATAATTTTCAAAAAATTAGTATTGACACCAACTTACGCTTGTGCTAAATTATAAGTGTAGCGAAAAAAGCATGCATCTGCTTTTTATAGAGAGGTGTGATGAACACCGCTCGAATGTTTCAAGAAGAATACAGCGAATAGGGCTGTGTAGAATTAGGAGCTATTCTAGAAAGGCTCCTTTTTTCTTTAAACAAAAGATAATTATAATGATCTAGGTTTCTGATCATTAGAAACATAAATAGTATATCAAAATGTCCCCATAAAAACAGACTCGAAAAAATTTGACATTTGTCTCATTTTTGTGTTACATTTTAAGCGTAGGCAAAAAGCATGCATCTGCTTTTTATAGAGAGGTGCGCTGAACACCGCTCGAATGTTTCAAGAAGAATACAGCGAATGGGGCTGTGTAGAATTAGGAGCTATTCTAGAAAGGCTCCTTTTTTCTTTTTATAATTAAATAGTTTTATTGCTTTTGTCATCCATATACAATTAATTAGTGGAATGTATATGCTTGTCAAAACTTTTTGGGGTTTATTTTATTCCTAAACTTTTATGCTCACCCTTTTTTATCCTTATCATGTGAGCATAAAAGTTTAGGTAGGAATGTGATGTCAAAGATAATAACATTAGAATTTAATTTTGTTCTATTGATTGACGTTCATTTATTTTTCGCTGATTTATGAAGAAAATTTATAACAAAAAAAAGAGCCCAAGGGACTCTTAAGAAAAAAACTTAGGGCGCGAAGATTGAGGCCCCCTTAAAAAAAACAGATAACTGTTTTTTGCTCCTAACCTTAATCTAACACAACAGAAAATCAGTGTCAATAGTTATCCTCGAATTCTTCAAAATAGGTTAATTATTAATCTAAGTGCAACAAATATTAATGAAAAAAATTTTCTAAAAAAAACAAAGAGAAAATAGGGAAAA
>CANQTY010000055.1 GCA_947626895.1 uncultured Bacilli bacterium | reverse complement strand
TAAAAATCATTTGTCAATTCATCCATCACTTCATTATTTAAAGAATAAATAATTGAATTCTTATCCTTTTCAATTTGAACTAATTCCACTTCTTTAAGAATTGCTAAATGATGAGAAATAGTTGCCTTTGTTAAAGAGAACTGATTCGCTATTTCTCCCGCGGACAAGTTTTTATTCCCTAAAAGATGAATAATATCCCTTCTAATTTTACTTGATAATGCATTCCAAACATCTCTTTTCATAAAATTACCTCATATCTATTTTGATACTTATCTAATTAGATTATACATAATTTATAAAAGTTTGGCTATATAGAAAATAAAGTGGTAAATAAAATAATTACCTTGAATCATTTCAAAGCAATTAAAAAGACCTAAATTATTGAAGTTTAAATCACTTTCTTTTTGCACTCTAATGAAAAAATTTGACATTTCTTTTGAATGGTTTATACTAGAAATAGAGATAAGGACTTTGTTTAAGGTTTATTCTTAATGAGAATCATTGCCGTGATTCTCTTTTTTTACTAGTTCTCTTATGAGAAAAATTAAAAGAATCAATTGAACAATTTCTTCCATTGAAATAAGTCCTTTCCGCCGATAGAGTTATTTTCATAATCTAGACTAGCTTTTTAAGTCCTTATCTCCTCTAGTCGTCGACAAAGTTTTACCTCTATCGACTCCAAATTCATTATAACCCTCAAAGAGAATATTTGGAAGATATTACCTTAAAAATTCTTTTGCTATTTAGCTAATCAACGGTAATATTAACATCAAGACAATATCGTAACTTATAGGGCAATTAACTATAGACGAATATGGACATCTTTATCCTAAATTCAAAAGCACCGCGGCTTTGTACTTACATAAGATTTTAGATTGAAATTCATATAAAATTCGTACAATTTCCTAGTCGATATGAAAAATGATATGATTTCTAAAAGAGTGACCATATCATTTTTATTTTTCCTAAATTTAGGCTTTTTATATGTTAATATTAGCAACCCACAGAATAATTCTTCCAAAGTTTATTTAATAATAACATGTAAGTCTTTTAAGGATTCTACACCAGTAAGGGTGTCTTTTGCATGAATATCTACCTCACCTACCTGCAAAATATCTAGATAATGATTATCCGTTTTACTTCTTTCTCCTGTTTTAGCAATCGTAGAATCTAATGATGTAAATCGGATATTATTAATTGGACAACCTGTAAATAAACTACCATTTGGAGTTACTTGAAGATAATCGTATAAATCAATATATCCTCCTTCAATATAAGTTAATTCAATAGTTTCCTCTTTAAATCCCACACTTGTAACAAAATTATCTTCAATCGCATAAGGTAAAGCTTCATTATATTCTTCTAAAGTTCCATATACAAAGTTTGTGGCTTCTAATGTGGTTCCACCTTCATAATAACTTGTTGGTCCATGTCTTCTTAAAGTATGAACATCATAATCGATACAATATTCAACATAATAGTAGCCTTCAGTAAAATAGAAATCTGTTAAATGATTATCATTATCAATAGTAAATTCCATACCTATTGCTAAAGCATAATCATTTGTAGCCACTTCATATGTCATAAAGCTAGCATAAATAGAATTATCTTCATTATAATATCCCGTATATTCTAGGGAATCACTATAATCGCTAGCTAATCTTTGATAAGTTTGATATGCATCATTTGCTTGATTAATTTTTAAATTATTTTTAGCACTATCTTCACTCATTAAAGATTTTGAAGCAGTATTCATAAAGCTCATATTATTTTCATCGAATTTACGAATATCATAATATGTTCCATCTTGATAATGTTTTTGTTCAATATAATTACCTGTAGATACAGTATTAGGATTAAATATTGTGTTAGTAGTAGTTCCTTTAACTAAAGTGACATTATTCGAATATCTTGTAGTATCATAAAATTGTTTTTGATAATAATCTTCATAAATGAAATATTGGCTAGATTTCATCGATTTTAATTCACTATCAAATTGGACAGCATTTTTTAACTTGTTTACCGCAATTGTACGTGAAACGGTTAAAGAAGTGGCATCAGATGTTTGAGGAGTTTCAGAACTACTAGGTGTTGGCTTTGTATTAGATGTTGTGTTTCCATTAGGAAAACTAATACTAAAATGAAATCCACCATTTTCTGAAGAATCACCAGTTTGACTAGAAGTGCTATGACTTCCATCACTATTTGAAGCACTTGAAATACTAATACTATCATTAGAACTTTGCTCACCATTACATGCAAACAAAGTTACTAACGATAACAAGCATATGATTTTTTTATTCATAGGACTCCTCAATTGTCCCAGCGTTTTCGTAATAAACTGTTACTGAGCCCCATTTGTTAATTGCACATTCACCAAGTTTTTCAAAGATATTATCATCAGTTAATTCTAAGAATTCTTCTTCTGTAATATCGGGGGCAAAATAATCATTTCGAACTGTAACTTCTATATAACTAATCTCATTTTCCATACCTAAATGGATAATAAATGAATCAACAGCTTGGAAACAAACACTATCTCCTAAAGCAAAACCATAGTAATTTGATAAATTATCTAAACCATTATTTTTAAGAGGTAGAAGTTTAGAGATACGTTCTTGAATATCATCCCCGACATATTCTGCTGTTCTGGTTCTAGGATTATAGATAAAATTAGATATATCTAATGTAGATAAGGAGATTTGATTTAAATTTCCGTCTGTAAATAAGACTGGACTTCCCGAAAATTCACCTGCTCCTGCACAATAAGTTTCTTTTGCAAACACAGCATAAAGAGCCTTATCTAAAGCAGCTTTTAAATCTGCTTTTTCTTCATCACTACCTGTATCAGGTTTTGTTTTTGGATTCACAGTAATCGAAATTCTACCTTCCACACCACTTTCAATATTGGTAGCAATAACTTCACAAGTTCCAGGCCCCATAGCTTCAATTGTACCAGTACTATCATTTCGAACAACGATGACGTTTTCATTGGTACTTGAAAATGTAAGAGCCTTATTTATCGCAGTTTCTGGTAATATTTTTGCAGACAATGATGCCACTTCTCCAACTTCCATAGTATTTCCACCATATAAGCTTAACTCAATCGATTGAACAAATGTAGAATCCATATCGATTGGTAAATCACCCTCAAAATCATCTAAAGTTTCTTGAGTAACAACATTCGTTTCTGAAGATAATTGAACTGGCATAATAGTAGTTTTATCTTCTGCGGCAGTATATTGATCTAAAGAATAAAATGCCTGAGTTGCAGTATATTTTGTTAAAAATCCATGAGTTTCATTATCAAAGACATAATCATATCTTCCTAAGAATTTTTGATTTGATTGTTCGGCATCGTATTCAGCCCAAATGGTTAAAGTTACTGTTTTAGTTGCTGCTATTGAAGCAGTATAGCTTAAATCTGCGCCAAGTGCGGATACATAATATAAATCATCATAAGCTTTAGAGCCTGCGCCACAAGAAACTTGTGCCTGAGCGGATTTAATTGTTCCCTCTAAATCTTCGACATTGCCTGCAGTTAATAAGTTAATTTGACTTGTTTCATCCTCAAAAATATTATTTTGATAATCGATAGCATGAATATAATACATGTTATTTTTTATCATACTAACTTCATCAAATGTATCTTCAAAAGTGTTTTCAACTTCATCATTAGCATTCAAAATATCATGATGTACTAAACCTGTACCAATAGTAAGATCTCCTTGATATGTCGTATAGTTAGCGCTTAATGTTTGTTCATAAGGTTTTCCTCCGTCATATCCAAAAGAGGTAACATCAACCTTATTTGTTTTTGCATTATTAATATCCACATTCTCAGCATTTATTATCATAGATACAAATTTTTGAGAATCATTATCAATACTTTCTCCTTCGCTACTGCTATCAAGAGAATTAATATCAGAACTACCTAAACTTATCGAATCTCCTGTAGAGATTAAATCTGATGTAAGAACACTTGTATCAAAAGAGTCCGAAGCAGCGGAAGAAGGAGTAGAAACTCCTTCGCTATTACATGCTATGAGAGATGGAGCAAGTAAAGCAATTACTCCAATTAATAAATTTCTATTTTTCATATTATTTAACTCCTAATGCTATTACTCACTTGCTGCTACTTTATGCAATTCAAATTCTTGTACACTACCACCTTTACTTGGTGCAACAAAATGTAAATATAGTTTTGAACCATCTTTAGCTATTGCAAAGTGAATATTTTGTATTTCTGTTGCTAATAAAGGATTACCACTATCGTTTTTACTACCCTCAGCAGCGACAACATCCGATGTAGTAATAACATAATAATCGCTTTGTTTTTGACACAAATTATCCAAATCATCCCATAGTTTAAAAGTGGCATCATCTTGTGAAGTACATTCATATTTTCCTGTACAAGTAACTCTGTAATAAGTGCGATAAGTATCAACAACGCTAAATGTTTTTTCTGCAGAATTAAAGTTTACTACAAAATTAGATGTTTCTTTTCCAACTTCATGTTCCCATCTTCCGTCGAGCAAAGTAGCCAAATCACTTAGTGACATCTCTCCTGGTGATACATAGATTGTTTTTGTTGCAATCACGTCTGAGCCACTTAAATCTTTCGTTTTTGATTTTGCAGTTACAACAACATTGCCAAATCCTGCATTTTTGCCCTTAAGATATACTTTACCACCTTCTTCAACGATTTCTGCAAGTTGATTATTATCAACACTCCATTCAATTTCTTGATCGCCATTAGTAGGTGAAACTGTTGCACTTAATTCGATTTGACCATTTTTATCAACTTTATCTGCTGCAGTAATCGTGATAGATTTTGGTGCAAATAATTGAACTTGAACATCTAATGTCTTTTCAATACCACTTAAAGAACGGAAAGTTAATGTAGTATTACCAACTTGTTTAGCATTAAACTTAGTACTATTTTGACTTTTTTCTATTTCAATTACAGAAGTATCACTGCTTGATACCAATTCTAAAGTTTTATCTTCTACTGCCGTTGCAGGTTGAACATTTGTCATTTTAAAAGACGATGAATAAATTGTTTCCGATGTGCCTAAAGGAATCTTATTATTGTCCTTGGAAATAGTCATCGAAGAACCATACCTTACACTAAACTCAACATCAAAAGATGTAATGAAATATTTAGACGGCAAATCTGCAGGAACCGCTTCCCTAGCCCCTCTTGTAACATCATATTTAAATGATCTGGATTTCGTCGATACGGCATCTGGTTTTAGAGATTGAGTTTCATCATCATACCAAGTTGCCTTAACATATCCTTTAGCCTCATAATCAATTTTCTTAATAAATCCATCGATACCAAAATCAATATCTAATGTTTGAACATAATAGAAAGTTCCTTCTATCATGTGTCCTTTTAAGGTCACTTTAAAACCAGTTTCTTCTTCTAAATCGGTAGTTTCTAATTCTCCTTCAAGATTTTCTTCTTTAAATTGATTATTTAAATAATCAGAAACAATTGTTACTAAACCATATGATTCATATTTGGATTTTGCTTCTGTTAAAGTAATTTCAGATTCGTCATCATCGACCGTATCTACAATTTCATATTGTTCAAGTTTATTATATGAACTTGAAGTCACAGAAGTAGCTTCAATATATTTTTCATTATACATTCCAAAATATTGTTCACCTGAATATTTAGAATATTCTGAAACTGGTATGTCACCATTAATATATTTTCCAGTTTGATAAAAAGTGGTTTCAAGGGTACCATTTTCACTACTTGTATTTGAGCCATCAATTGTCGATTGTACTGAAACGACCTCTTTTTCTAATTCTGAGGAATAATCTGTTAATAAAGTTTGTAATCCTTCTACCGATGTTGGTCTATCAACTTTAGTAACCATAACAGCGGTTAATGCGGTATCCTCTTGAATTTCAAATTCATAAGGATCTTGATCACTAACGAATTCTCCATCAGCATCTTCCCAATGAGAAAAAACTTTTCCAGTCACTTCAGTTGATTGAACTGTTACAGTTGTTCCCCAATCAAAAGTACCAGCGCCAGTACCACCAGTAACTTCTAATTTGACTTGAATTTTGCCATATTCTGCTTTTAAAACAGTATCCTTTTTTATTTCAAATGTATATGGGTTTTCTGTTGAAACTTCTTCATTATTTTCATCAACCCAACGAACAAATTTTTCACCTGCTTGTGCCTCATTTGCAGTCACAGTTACTGAAGTACCCCAATCAAAAGCATCACCACTAGATGCACCAGTAATTGTTCCATCAGTAATGGTTAAAGTAACTTTTGTTGCTTCATATTGAGCAGTTAAAGTGATATCTACGGTTGCGTTAAATGTATAAGGATTATCTTTTGATACTTCTGTCCCAGTTGCATCAACCCAACGAGCAAATTTTTGCCCTTCTTGAGCCCCTTCTGCAGTAACGGTAACTGAAGTACCTTTATCTACTATGCCACCACCTGTTCCATTAGTAACAGTGACTGTTACTTTTTCAACAGTTGAAGTAACACTTGAAACCGCCGAATCCGACGTGGTACCTCCTCCTTGTGACGATGTTTCTTCACTAGCACTATCACTAGCTAAAGATGTAGAATCACCATCTACAGAATTGGATGTACCAGTCTCGCTTTCGCTAGAACTGTACCCCCCCCCCGTTGCTTGACGAATCGGGTAAGGAGACTTCTCCAACAGATGTAGAGGATGATCCAAGTGAGTTTTCAGGTAAATTTTGACAAGCTACAAGTAACATTGTAATTGAAAAAATTGCAAGTAAACCTTTTTTCATAAAATCATATCCTCCAAAAATGTAAATATGTTATAGAATATAAATAAATACATTCAAAAATGCAAGAAGAACTTTTAAAATTTGAAAACTTTCTCATTTTGGGGCTTGTTTTAGGCAGTTTATGGCCTTATTTTGACAAATTAAATCTTTTAGATACAAATAAAAAGGTCTATTTCTAGACCCAATCATCTTTGTCATGGTGGATGCTACCGGGCTCGAACCGATGACCTCTTCCGTGTGAAGGAAGCGCTCTCCCTACTGAGCTAAGCCTCCAAATATCTATAAAAAAAACGAATGGTGGGCCTGAAAAGACTTGAACTTTCGACCTCGCCCTTATCAGGGGCGCGCTCTAACCAACTGAGCTACAGGCCCGATTCGCTTAATTATAATATAATAGTCAAATTTAAATTACAACGATTTTTTTAAAAAAAGCATAAAATTGTTAATTATTAATCTAAGTGCAACAAATGTTAATGAAAAAAATTTTTTGCTGTTGCGAAAAGAGTTAAAACCTCGTTTAATAAGGGTGTTCTTTTTCGATGGGTATTCAAAGAAAGGAGTAAAAAGCTATGAAAAAAGTAGCAAAAGAAAATACCAAAGAAAAAGTATATGAACAATTGAGTTTAGTTCAAAGAGCACAATTACAAGCGAGCCTAAAGACACATAAATCTTTAAGTTC
>CANQTY010000054.1 GCA_947626895.1 uncultured Bacilli bacterium | reverse complement strand
GAATCTTATATCTAATGTATGTATTTAAAGGAATGCTTTTCCTTAGAGGATGTATAAACGCATTTTGCTAGTTTTTGATGTATTAAATTAGAGTGTTGATAAAAAATAACAAATTATGATTTAATTATAGGTGAAAAACGAATATGAAAAAGTGTGGTGAATATTATGCAATGTATTAAAGATAGGATGAAAAATACAAATATAAAAATACTAACTTTATGTGGAAGTATGAAATTTATTAAGCAAATGCAAGAAATAGCTTTCAATTTTGAAGTAAAAAAAGGTTATTGTGTTTTAATTCCAATTTGTGGAGATATAACTCAATTAAGTGTGAGAGAAAAAGAAAAATTATCTGAAGCTCATTTAAGAAAAATTGAAATTTCTGATGCAATATACGTTGTAAATATTGGAGGCTATATTGGCGAATCTGTTTTAAAAGAAATAGATTATGCCAAAAAGCTTAATAAACAAATTTTATATCACGTGAAAGTGTAAAGATAAAGTATAACAAATTTTAATATGAAGGTTAGGTGATAGAATGGGTACAACAAAAGAATATAGAGACTTTATATTAGAGCAATTAAACTTACTAGATAATATAACTTGTAAATCAATGATGGGAGAATATTTACTTTATTACAATAATATTTTATTCGGGGGCATATATGATAATAGATTGCTTGTTAAGATAGTAGATAACAATAAAAAATACAATATGCAAGAATCTATACCTTATGATGGTGCTAAACCGATGTATTTAGTTGATGAAGTAGATAATCAAGAATTATTAAAAGAAATTGTTATTGAAACTTGTAAAGGATTACTAGTAAAAAGGTAGAGAGATTTATATTATATGAATAAAGAAATATTATTATCAAACATTGATAAAATTCATACTACTGAAATGGGTATTGCAAGAATTAAAAAAATCTAAAATTAGATACAAATGATGTAGAATATTGTAAAAATAAAGTTTTAAAACAAAATTGTAATTTAACAATCTATTGAAAGGAGAAATCAATGTACAAAAATATTAAAAAACAAACAAAACTATTATTAAAAGATCAAGTTGCCTATCAAGCAGGACAAGTCGTTAGTAAGACATTAGTTCAAAACGAAAGTGTAAGTATGACCATTTTTTCCTTTGATAAGGGTGAAGAAATTTCCACGCATGCAGCAGGAGGAGATGCCATGGTCACTGTGCTTGAAGGAAAAGGAAGATTTACCATAGGTGGAGAAGTATATTATCTTGAAACTGGAGAAACGATTATTATGCCTAAAGATATTCCTCATGCCGTTTATGGTGAAGAACAATTCAAAATGCTTTTAGTGGTTTCATATTAAATCAAATAATTAGCTATTTTGTCGGAAAATAGCTTTGCCAAGATAAAGTATATTCGTTTTAATAAGAAAAAATGCACCCAAGTAAGGGTGCAATACGTTTTTCTATAGAAAAGGTTTTTATGATAAACCTAGATTTTCGTGGTCGAGATAGTGAGACTCGAACTCACGGCCTTCTGGTCCCGAACCAGACGCACTAGCCAAGCTGTGCTATATCTCGATGCACACTAAGTTTATCATAAAAAGATAAAAGAATTAAAGAACTAAATCATCGGAATCAGGAATCGTTACACTTGTCACTGCTTTATAACGATAAAAGATATAATCCTTAGATAGAGTATTAAACGTAAAAGTTTTCGTAACACTATCTTTATCCATGAATATATCTGCATTATAAAGGAGGGTAAAACGAACACAATGGAATAGCTCATCATTTGCTTCCTCGCGAATGTTGATGACTTGATTGTAATTAAAAAAGCCTTTAATTGAGCTTTCTAATGTTTTTAAATCATCATCTTCAAGAGTAAAGGAAGTAGAATCATCACTTAACAAAGAAGAAAACAATGTTTTCATCTTCATTGTGATGTCATAAGTTAATCCTTCTTTTAAAATTACTTTTGAAGGATCATCATTTAAAGGAATCAAGTTATTCTTATCATCCTTTACTTCATGGACAATCATCGCATCAAAAGATTCAATTTGATTGTAGCAACGGACTTTGCATACCGCTTGATCTGAAACATGTTCATTTTTAATATAGATATGAACTGTTTCACTAAAAAGTTGAAGACGTTTAACAATCATTCGATTATTTCCGTCTTGGATAAGGTCGATAGCCTCATTATTATCACACTCGAAAGTAAAACTTTCTTCACTTCTTGAGGAAGGAAGTGTGACAATTAAGACAAAAGTTTCACCATCTTCTTTAAAGATGATTTCCTTTTTGTTCAGTAAGATTGTACTTGTGTCATCATCCGTTTCACTTTGTGTCATTTCTTTTGTAAAGTGACGATATAGAGTTAGTCCGCAAAAGGAAAGAACACCAAAAATGACGATGATGAAAAGAATAGTAGTAATTTTCTTTTTCATTTAGTTCACCTCATATATAAAATAGACATTTCAAGAAAAAAACTTGAAAAAAATTTTCAAAAAATTTGTTAACCTTTTAATAGATGACAAAAATGCGGCTAATTTTAGGAATTTTTCAAAAAATAAAAAGAACTAAATATTTAGTCCTAATTCTTTTTGGCTGGGGTAGCTGGATTCGAACCAGCGCATCCATGATTCAGAGTCACGTGTCTTACCGCTTGACTATACCCCAAGAACGTAATCATTTTAACGTATAAAACAAAAAATATAAAGATAAAATCCCTTAATAGACAAAACTTTTTTAAGGTGTTAATATAAATTTGTAAAGGGGGATAACTTTTATGAAAAAATATAAAATTTGTCTTATGGCTCTTTCCTTTTTAGCTTCAGGAATGCTTTTCAGTTGTAATCAAATGGAGATGGCTAGCGAACCCCCTATCGAGGTCGTTAAAGCTTCACTTAAACAAATGATGGAGGAAGCTAAAGATAAAACTTCCTGGGAAGGATTAGAGGTTGTTTCTAATGATTCTTCAGCTTTTTCTTTAAATCCAAAAGCTTTAGATATAGATGTAGGATTACAAACTTTAAACATTTCTACTTATGAAGAAACTACAACAAATATTGAATGGAATTTAGATAATTTAGTAAATCATCAATTTGATGATCTCTTAAAATTACGCTCTACTGGTGAAATCGGCGCACATATTGATTTTGAAGGTATGGCAAGTGAAGGAAGTAGTGATATTTTTTTAAATGTCTTATCTACTTATGGTAAAAATACGTTATTAATTGATGAAGAAGAAGATACTTCTGATTTCTTTTTCGCGGGATTCAAGGGAAATTATTCTCTTGATATGAAAGCATTAGGAATTCCTACATCTATTGAAAAAGAACTTTCTTACGGCTTACTATTTAAAGGACTTGCTACGTATATTCAAGATCAAATTGGTCATGTAAATGAAGAAAATCAAGCATTTGAATTTGATTTACCATATACTCTTGAAGATTTAATAAACATTATCGAGAATGAAACAGAAATTGATGTCAAAGGAAATACTTATTATGTAACTATTGGTATTGATAAGTTAAATATCATTGATACATTTGTAAATTTAATGAATTCCTTAGGCTTAGATGTAGATAACATCTTAGATTTTTATTTCCAAGTTGGAGGTCTTTTGACAATCCAAATTGGTTTTGATGACCAAGGTGGATTTGCTTCTTTTGGTTTTTCTACTTCTGATTTTGTCGGAACAATAGTAAAAGATGAAGAAACTTTAATTTCTTTTTCTGAAGCAAGTTCATGGACATTAACAAATTATGAAGAATCCGTTTTAGATTTAACTAAAGAAGAAATGGATAATTATGGTTGGAATCAAAAATGTCTTGACCCCACGAAATTATTTGATTTAATTCCTCATTAAAATTGCATAAATATTTTTTGTTTATCTAGCATAGGTAAGCTTTTAAGTTCTTTACTATCTAGATCATAATGATACATATTCACACTGGTGATTTGACTATTTTCATAAGTCGTATAATAATAAATTCCTTCTTCTTGATTTAAACAAGATGAATAAATGGTATATTCATATTTTTCATTGACCTTACAACATCCTTTTTGTTGTGCAACACTATTTAAAATATGGAAGAATTGACTAACACTTGCTGCTTCATCATCATTACATTTAGAATTTAATTTTGTGAACGCTGCTTTAATAAATCTAGATGAAGAGGATAAATCTCCTGGTAAACCTATGCTTCCCATACCTCTAGAATAAGGAAGAATTTCGACATCTTTAGAAAAACGATTACTCACTTCTTCACTAGTTACAGACATAAATTCTGCAAGATGAAGAAGATGATAATCAAAAGGAGGATTGTTAGTTAATACTCCAATTGGATTAGGATAGATTTTTAAGCCATCCTTCATCGATTCTACCACGATACATTCTTCTTTATCCGCGATCATATAGTGTAAAGGCGAGGCCTTTAAGTGCTCATTAAAATCCATTTGGGCAAGATTAAGTTTACTTAATAATTCTTTTACTTCTTGAATGTTTTTACATTGGCATAAAATCCAAGGGATGAATTCAAAAGGCGCTACATTATCTTTAGTTTCATCTAAAGGATGATAATAAGCATTATTTGGAAAGTTTAATCCTGCAATCGCAAGGCCTTTTTCGTTCATTGCGTCATAATATAAAGGATAATTTTCTTGAACATATGCCATTCCAATTAAGGCGTAATGAGATAATATTTCTTTTCCATTTCTAAAGTGAAATGGATAATTTCTTGGTGTAATTGTAATGGATTCTTGATAAGAAAATTCATAATCTAAATTTCTTCCAAAATAGCTGTTTTTAGTTTTAAAATGAATACTTGTACACATAAAAGTAAGTCTCCTTTTTCTATATTTATTATGTTTAATATCTTAAAAGATATCAATCTCTAATTTGTGATAGATTCTTCATTTGCCACAAGAGAGGAAACATATGCATCCACTTGTAAATCGCAAATGGCATAAGAATAAATGACAATAGGCACCATTAATAAGAAAGCAATCAAAGAATTGATATAGTAAAGAACGACAAATAAAACGATATTAATTAAAGTGATAATAATTGTTGATAAAAAACTTGAAAAGAAGTTTTTCACATTTAATACACTTGATAATTTTAAATCTTTATTTTTATAGATAATCCAAGAAGAAATCAAAGAAAGAATATTATTTAAAACGACAAATAAAATGAGGACAAGTAAGCTAAAGTATTGAATCTTTGTAAATAAATAGATAAATAAAACAATTGCAGTTACTTGGAAGATAGGAATTAAAGTATAGGCTAAAATTGTTCCTTTAAAGTTTCTTTTGGCAATGTGTTTGCGCACAAAAAATCTTGTTACATAATCTGCGATAAATATCCCAAGAACACAAAGAATAATGACTACAACCACACTAATTAATAGATTACCTGTAAAAGTTAAAACAATGGTATTTAGTTCTTCTTCTAGACCCTCTGTCGAGGTTGTTAGGGTTGCTAAAAATCCCTTGATGGTTTCTTCCATCCAACCACTTTCAAAGATTTCTTCAAGAGTTTCTAAAAAGTCTCCATGCCAATCAATTTTGGATATGGAAAAAGAAATAAACTCTCCAAGCGAAGATTCTGATTCTACTAAAGTGTTTTCTAATAAAGCACTTAAATTAGTTATTGTAACACTTAGATTTTGGGCAAGATGTTCTCCAAAAAAGAAGATTGCTAATAGTAAGAATAAATAGATAATTCCCATAGGAATAAAGACTAATATAAAATTTTTAAAGAAATTTTTAAGTGTGGTTTTTAACATACGATTACCTCTTAATCACTTTAGCAAAATAAGGCTTAAAAAACAATAAAGAACGAAAATATGGTCAAATTAAAACTAATAGTTCACCCCATGTGCTCAAATTGATGATAAATTTTACTAATTCTTTAGAAAAAATTATAGTTAGAATATTTTTAATGTCCTTCTTTTGATCGCTAATCGTTCTCGCATGCGTTTGGTGAGAACGATTAAAAACGATTTGTTGAGTACTAAAAAAGATGAAATAGTAAACTCAAAATTGCCTATATTTAGGTATTTTATAAGTTTTTAAAAACTAAAAACATCATTTTTATAGATAAAAAATCAACGGAATAATCGTTCGCGTAATCGTTTTTTTGCGAACGATTAAGGCTCTTGCGAACGATTATGAACGATTCGCGAACGATTTTCAGTAATTATTTTTCATTAATTAAAACATAATACGTACTTCGCCCATTGCCAATACGCTTTATTTTTTTGTCATCCATTAAAATTGTGATTAATTTAAAGGCTTTTGTTTTCTCTACATTTAATAGACTTCTACATTGCTCATTATTAATTGAACCATTCTCTTTAATATATTGAATGATTTTTTGTTCTTGACATTCTTTTTCCTTTTGTTGTTGCTCTTCACTTTCAAAGGAAATTTCTACAGTGAAAAAATCTTTATCTTCAAATAATGGTTTAGATTTAAAATAATGAATACAAGCATCATTAATTTTTCTTACTCCAGAGCCAAGTTCATCTGCATATCCAATTTTTCTAAATACTTTAGCTATTGTAGGATTTTTAGAATATGGTTCGATGGAATTAACATCTAAAGACATGTAATTTCTATATACATTTGGATTTTTTGCGACAAGTTTATCTTTGTAAAGAATAATTTTTGGTGTATCTCCACTCATAAAATTTCTATGAATTAATAAATTTCCAACAATTTCTCTTACTACAACTCCAACGGCATTATATCTAACTCCTTTATCATTTAGATAAAATGGATGATCAATTTTTTCGTTGATATAGTCTTGAAGAGCCTCAAAACTATTGATTAAATTTTCATCACAAATATATCGATCATCAAACCTTTCCTGATCCTTAAAACATTTAATAACATCTACTTTATACCAGCTAAAATATTTTGCTATAGAATCTTTTTTACCAAATAAAAGTAAAGCTGCTAAAGTATAACCTTTTTCTCCTGTGATAGAATCTTGTTTATAAAACTAGGGGCTTTTTAATAATTCTTCACTTGATAAATTTTTCCAATCAGAATTTTTATCCTCTAATGATGCTAATTTACAGGCTTTTTTGATAGTTTCATCATCAAAGTCAGCTAAAGTTAAATCTTTATATACTAAATCTTCATCACGTTTCCCTCTTTTTCTTAATATTAAGGTTTCATATGCTGATGAATTTTTTGTAATATCTACATCTCCACTTGTACTTCGCAAATAAATAATTGAATTATTATATTTATGTATTGTTGAACTCTCTGGAACATTAACATATAAAATTAATTTTCCATCAATATACATATCTTCTAGTAATAATGGAATAGGGGGATTTATTTTTTGAGGATTATTCACTAACACAGTAAAGTCGTCTTTAATCTTAGGTGCTGCTTCTTCATTTACTCCAATAATTTCCTTATTATCAGAGACACCAAAAATACAATATCCACCTCTTTGATTTAAAAATGCAACGATGGTTTCTAATGCGGACATGCTTAATTCGTTCGTAGCTTCTTTAAATTCGGTTGTAACACCTTCTCCAGCTTGAATTATTTCCTTCATTTGACGAATATCCATAAATTTTTCTCCTTAATTAAATTATATCATTAAGATTAATTAATTTCATTATTTAAATAATTCCTTG
>CANQTY010000053.1 GCA_947626895.1 uncultured Bacilli bacterium | reverse complement strand
TTCCCTATTTTCTCTTTGTTTTTTTTAGAAAATTTTTTTCATTAATATTTGTTGCACTTAGATTAATAATTAACCTAGAAAATTATGATTCTATTCTAAAAATTTCTTTAAAGAAATAGTAGTTTGATCTTAGCAAATAATTATTCGCATAATATTCATGATGAAGAGGTAGCCTTTCCATAAATAATTTTTCAATAATTGATTTTATGCGTCGCTTTTGCCTTCTATCTTTTACAAGGACATTAAACATGTAGATTGTACAAACGAGTTGTCTAACTCTAGGGTTAGCAAGTTTGTCTGTTAATTGCTCTTCATATACTCCTAAACCAACTAAGTAATTGACTATTAATCCCCTGGAAACATAATTAGAGGACTCACCTAATCCTACAAGAATACATTTACCATGATCAACAGCATTCCTTAGATTTCTAACCTCTTTTAAAATACGAACATATCTAAAGTCATCTAAGTCATATTCATGAGTGCAATAGGCATAAAACAAGATTAGTTCTCCAAAAGTGAGAAGTTTTATAAAATCTTCTGGAGGTATATCCTGAATTTTTTTACTTAAATCCACATGATACTTACTAAGGATAGCTTTAGCATCCTTATCATTTTGCCTATTGATGATTCCATTATGGATTCGCATTTTGTTAGGTTTATTCTCCTTTTGATTACTGTCTTGATTTTGACTATCTTGAAGTCCACCTTCATAATCTAAATTAAGAAATTCATTAACGATGTCTTGCCCTCTTTGTTCATCTAGACTTTTGAAGGCTCTTTTCACTCTTCCTCTTAAAAATCGTTCGATTTGAGTAATCATGCGAAACACAACTGTTTTTACTTCATCATCAATTTCATATAAATCGATTAAATAAGCAAAGTCCAAATCGATAAATGTGCTTGATGATTTATCCGTTGTATCTTTATCAAAATCACTTAAATAAAGGGGAACAAGGAAAAGATTATCTCCTTTTTTGAGATACTCAATTGCTTCTTCCTCGCTACAAGTGATGAATTTAACACCTTTCCTTTTTAAGTCTTCAATGACCGAGGCTACATCTTTAGTATAATTTAAGATTTTAATACTCATATTTATGTTCTCCTTTCTTTGCTTTGATGCAAAATAAATGAATAAAAAAACATATAAAGAAGTACTCATGAACTCATCATAAGTTTCATCTTTACATGTCCTCTCATATATATAAATAGACAATTCAAAAGAAAATTGGTAAAAAAATTTCAATTTTTTTCTTAAAGGTATTTAAAAAAACAATAATTCCCTTAAAATTAGGCGTTTTTTTTAAAATGAAGTTAAAAACAATGAAATTTTAATTATCTTCATTAAAATCTAGAAATTGAATTAAAATTTGATTCATGATAAACCATTTATTTTCAGGAATATAAACACGATTATTTTCTAAAATTAAATCTTGATTAGCAAATAAAGGAGTTAAGATTTTTTGATATTTTTTTAAAAAATCAAAATGAAAGATTTCTTCATATTTTTTTAAAGATATTCCTTCATTTAAACGAAGCGCTAGAATAATAAAGTATTCTTCTTCACTTTTAGGTGTAATATATTCTTCCTCTCTTGAGGATTCCTTTTTTAAATAACGCGTTAAAGAATTTTCGTTAGTATAACGGATATGATTTTCATATCCAGCAGAGGATATTCCAATTCCTACATATTCTTCATTTCTCCAATAAAGAAGATTATGTTTACTTTCATAACTAGGTTTAGCAAAATTAGAAACTTCATAATGAATAAAACCATGTTCTTTTAATGTTTTACATATAAAACTATATTGTTCATAAGCTAAATCTTCATCCATTTCCTTTATATGCTTGTTAAAAAATAAAGTATGTTCTTCAATCTGGAGACAATAAGTTGATAAATGGGTAATATTGAAACTTAAAAAAAGCGCTAAATCCTTTTTTAAATCATCCATTGTTTCATTAGGTATTCCATACATTAAATCAACATTAATATCATGAATTCCTACTTCATGAATATAGTTAATCATCTTTTTTATTTCTTCATAATCATGATGTCTATTTAACATATCTTGTAAAGAAGAAATAAAGCTTTGTATTCCTATAGAAATGCGATTAATATGGTACTTTTTAAATAGTAAAATCTTTTCTTTAGTTAAAGAAGTTGGATTTACTTCAATGGTAAAAGATAAATCTTGATGATAAAAAATTTCTAATGCCTTAAGTAATTTTTCAAGTAAAGAAAAAGAAAGTGAACTAGGAGTACCTCCTCCAAGATAGATAGAAGAAATATCTCCTTTTACTTCCTTTAAATCCTCAATAATACGGTTGATATATTCTTCTTGTTTATGAACTTTACTTGAAACATGACTAAATGCACAATAAGGACAAAGTTCATCACAAAAAGGAATATGAATATAAATTCCTTTATTCTTCTTCATCCTCTTTTTCTTCCTCATTCGGAGTAGGATCAGACATAATCACACGATTTACATCTTCTTCAGCCTGCTTTTTTTCATCGATAGGTTCTGAAGGTGTAGAAAGTCCAGGAATAAATTTCCTTAACAAGAAAACAATAACCCCAATTCCAATTGCACCAAGAATAATCCATAATGGCCAAAGTTGATCTGCGAGTAAAAACATAAATATACCTCCTATTCCCTTATCACGGGTGTATAAATAAAACGATTTTTAATCTTTTCTTTTTTATAAAAGCCTAATTCTGCAAGATTATCCATCGATGTTCTTGCAGTTTCATAGGCACAATTTTCTTCACTTTTATATTGTTGAATGGAATAATACTTCCCTATCGTACAATGTTTCGCATAAAAATGAGCTTGATTCATTTTTAAACTTGGATATATTTCCATTAATTCATGAATCACAACTTCAATATCATTTGGATCAAGTCCTTTAGGAAAGATAGGTAAGGAAACTTGTTGATGAAAAGCTAAACTATTAGAACCTTGATGATTATTATTATAATCTTCTTCTTTTATCGTTTCTTGATTATCATCATCTAGACCATAAAAAGAATCGGAAGATGCATATTCTTCATTAATAATGGCGTTATTTTTTTCTTCTTCGATAAAGTGTTCAATTTTATCTAAAGCTAAATTCATCGTATCTAGATAATAAGAAAGAAAATATGTGGGATCATGATAATTTTTACTTTTATTCATGACTTCTTTTAATTTTTCTTTACATTCTTCACTTAAAATATAAGTTTCATAAGGAAGATCAAAAAGATGGATATTATTATGTTCTAAAACATATTTCATCGATAAAATCGCCATTTCTTCATCAAAACACTCAAAAGGTTCATAAAGTAGCATACTATATAAAGTAATACCTGACACGATTGTAGGAAATAATTTACTATTTAAAACAAATTCAAAAAGATGATCTAAATTTGCTTCAATTCGATCACTTGCTAACGAAAAAGATTGATCATGTTCTTCATCATTTCGATAGACATTGGTGTTTTCAAGAAGTTCTCTATCCCCACGAACTAAAATAGCATAAAATTGTCGTATCGTGTTTTCATTAAAAGGCGAGGCATGGCGAAAATCCACTTCCTTTAAAGCTTTATAATAATTTTTAAGAAGAAAAGTAACACTAGGAATATCATAATCATCTTCTTTTACAATATGTTTAATAAGGGAATCATCACTTATAGGCACTTTATAAATCATTTGAAAAGAAGTTAAAATATCACATAAATTTGCTTCATGAAGCAGATGTTCTTCTTTAGGATAATTTCTTTCTAAAGAAATGATGCGATGTTCTAAAGCAGTAAAACGATCATAAATCCCAGGGACTAAAGCGATTTTAAAAGGAAATAAATCAGGATAAAACAAATCGATCTTTTGACGATATTTATCGCGATAATCTTCAATTTGTTTAAAAATATCATCGACATAAGAAATATGTAAATCACTTTTTACTTCTTCTTTTGTAAAATATACATCATCACTAAATCGCAAAATTTGCTTGTTATCCATTTTTTTCACCTAAAAATATTGTAATTATTTTCCTATCCTTTGTCTATAGAGCAACTAAATTTTTACTAAATTATTACTAACAAATTTCTTTATTTTTCTCTTAATTTTGATAATTTATGACAAAGTAGTTAATCATCTTCATCTACTGATAAGATAGCCATGAAGGCATCTTGAGGAACCTCGACAAAGCCAATGGACTTCATGCGCTTTTTTCCTTCTTTTTGTTTTTCTAGTAACTTTTTCTTACGAGAAATATCTCCGCCATAGCACTTAGCAAGGACATCTTTTCTTACTGCTTTAATATCCGCGCGAGCGATAATTTTTCCATTGATTGCAGCTTGAACAGGGACTTCAAATTGCTGTCTTGGAATCACTTCTTTTAATTTTCTTACTAAATTATTTCCACGATTAAAAGCAAAATCTTTATAGACAATACTTGATAAAGCATCGATAGGATTCCCATTTAATAAGATATCCATCTTCACTAACTTTGAAGGTAAATATTGATCTAATTCATAATCTAAAGAAGCATAACCTTTTGAATAGGATTTTAAGCGATCAAAGAAATTATAGATGATTTCAGAAAGGGGTAATTGATAAATTAAATTCATTCTCGTATCATCGATATATTCTAAATCCTTATAGATTCCCCTTCTTTCTTGGCAAAGTTCCATCAAAGGACCTACATACTCTTTTGGAGTCATAATCTTTGCTAAAACAAAAGGTTCTTCAATATGATCAATTGTTGTAATATCAGGCATTTTCGAAGGATTATCTAACTCTTCATAACTTCCATCCGTCTTATAGATTTTATAGATAACACTTGGCGCGGTTAAAATTAAATCTAAATGATATTCTCTTTCTAGTCTTTCTTGTACGACATCCATATGTAATAAACCTAAAAATCCTGCGCGAAAACCAAACCCTAAAGCTTGACTTGTTTCAGGTTCAAAATGAAGAGAAGCATCATTTAAGGATAACTTTTCTAAAGCTTCTTTTAAATCTAAATATTTTTTTGAATCACAAGGATAAAGCCCACAATAAACCATCGGGTTCATCTTACGATAACCAGGTAAACAAGTAGAGGCCATATTTTCTTTTTTTGTAATGGTATCTCCTGGACGGACATCTGAGATATTTTTCATTTGTGCAGCGACAAAACCAACCTCTCCTGCGACAAGTTCATCAACTTTTTCTTCTTTTGGAGTTCTGATTCCTAATTCTGTCACTTCAAATTCAAGACCATTCGACATTAAGACCATATGTTCTCCAACACGCAAAGAACCTTCTTTAATTGAGATTTGAGCAACAATACCTCGATATGAATCATAAAATGAATCAAATATCAAGGCTTTTAAAGGAGCCTTTTCATCTCCCTTTGGAGGGGGCACAAGACGTACAATATCTTCTAAAACAGCATGGACATTTTGCCCAGTTTTTGCAGAAATTTCTGAAGCCGTAGAACAATCTAAACCAATTGTATTTTCTATTTCAAGTTTTGTTTTAACTACATCTGCACTTGGTAAATCAATTTTATTAATTACAGGAATAATTTCTAAATCATTATCTAAAGCTAAATAGACATTAGCAAGTGTTTGAGCCTCAACACCTTGACTAGCATCGACAACTAAAATAGCACCTTCACATGCCGCAAGAGAACGCGATACTTCATAAGTAAAGTCTACATGACCCGGAGTGTCAATTAAATTAAATAGATAAGTTTCTCCATCATCAGCTTGATATTCTAAAGAAACGGCATTTAATTTAATGGTAATTCCTCTTTCTCTTTCTAAATCCATGCTATCTAATAATTGCTCTTTCATATCACGCTTTGCTACTGCGCCAGTCATTTCTAAAATACGATCCGCTAAAGTGGACTTACCATGATCGATATGAGCAATAATAGAAAAGTTTCGAATATGATCTTGAGCAAATTTTTTCATTTTTTCTTCCCTGCCATTAAAAATAACATAAATTGCCTATAAATAAAACTTTTTAAAAAGAAAAGATATATTTTTCTTTTTTACTTTTAAAACGAAATACAAACTTTTAACCATACGAAAACCTCCCTAATAAAACTATCAAGGAGGTTTATATACATCAGCTTATTAATTTAAGTAAATGTTTATTTTTAAGATTTTATTAGTGAATCTAACCTAAATTAACATTGACATTAAATTCACGGATGATTGCGCCATATTCCATAAAATCATTTGTCTTAACACGAATATAACGTGCTTGAATTGGTGCACCACTTAAGTCAATTATAACTTCCAAATTATTGGTATCTGTGGCTAAATAATGTTCTTCACCTAAAACAAACCAATGTTCGCCATCAACTGAATATTCAATTGTAAAATCACGGAAATAATCATCTCCATGAATTCCATCTTTTTGTTGATAGAAAATCACATTATTAATTGTTGTAGTTTCTCTTAAATCTAATTGAATGTAAGAGCCTGCTTTACCATTAAAATCAAACCATACAAGTGAATCATTATCACCATCAACAACGTTATATAAACTACTTCCGAAGTCATTAACATATGTTAATCCCTCTGTTGTGACCATAGGATCATTCTCATCTAATACATTAATTGAAATTTCTCTAATTGCAACCCAACCTGTCGAAGCTTGATTAGTTAAACGTATATATCTAGCGTTTTCTGGTTTATCTCTTAAATCTATGATTGTATTTCTAGCCGTTTTAGCTAATGTACCAACTTCTGTCCATTGTTTTCCATCATTAGAAACTTGAACAATACCACTCATTAAATCTCCACCTTCATCATCACCCATGACAACTTTAATACTAGTGATTTCTTGTTCAAACTTCAAATCCCAACAAATCCATGCTTCTTCTTCATCGGTTGCAGGTTTAACGATTCTACAGAAATTATCTTCATTTCCATCTGTTAAGTAACTTAAATTACCATCGCCATTACGTTGAAATCCTTTGATACGGACATCTAAACTATTAATAGATACTTCTCTAATAGCAACCCAACCATTCGATTTAGATTTAGTCAATCGAATTACCTTGACTTCTCTAGGAGAAAAGCTTAAAAATGCTTCCTCAATGCCGCCAGTACTTCCGATTTCTGTAAATTCTTGACCATCTTCTGAGACTTCAACTTTTGCACTAAAGTAATCTGTTCCACCTTTACCTTCACCTTCAACACCAGTTCCAGATAAAACACGAATATCATAAAGTGTTTGAACACTACCTAAATCAATTGTAATTGTACTACCTTCATCTGGATTACCATGGAACCAAATATAAGTTTCATCATTACCATCAAAGATAAAATCTTTTGTTCCAGCATCTATTGCTGGGAAATTATTAATTTGAATACGATTGTATAAATCCATATCTAAAGTATTGACTTTAACTTCCCTCAACGCGACAAAGTGTCCAGTTCCAGCATTGATTAATTTAATATATTGAATTTCTTCCTTTGGAGTCCCTCTTAAATCTACTATGGATGTTGCAGCTTCACTGATTGTTCCAACATCATCAAATTTTGTTCCATCAGAAGAAACTTGGACATTCGCATGGAAGTAATCTGTTCCTCCATTCGCAGGATTTCCTGTTCCTGCTAAAACACAGATATCATAACCTAAACTTTTATGCTCACATGCTCATAGATAAAAATGTGTGAGCATAATTTTCTAAAAAAAATAAGGAAACA
>CANQTY010000052.1 GCA_947626895.1 uncultured Bacilli bacterium | reverse complement strand
ACAATATTTTTTTATTTTTCTTTTAAATTTTCTCTTTATTCATTATTAGAATCGTTTTGAGTATGCGTAATTACTATGAAAATTTTGTGCTCTTGCACAAACTTGCTTTTTTGTGTAGAATAGAATCGGAAGCTTACAAATTAAGGAAGTGTTAATATGAAAATTACTATTGTTGGTATTGGTTTTGTTGGGTTAGTTAACGCTCTTGGATTCACTGTTCAAGGGCATAACGTTTTTGCTTTAGACTCAGATAAGAAGAAGATTGCCGCGTTAAGAAAAGGAGAAACTTCGATATCCGAGAACAAATTACCAGAGTATTTAAAAAAGTATGGAGAACAAATTCGCTTTACATCAGAATATCGGGATGCTATTTATGGTGCAAACATCATTGTTATGTGTAATGAAGTCCCAGAAAAAGAACCTGGTGTATGTGATTTAGTGGGTTTTTATACTACATTAAAAGAGTGTTCAAAACATATTCAAAATGATGTTACTGTGGTGATTCGCTCTACGGTTCCTGTTGGTACTTGCGCAGAAGTTAAAGAATTTTTAGATGTTTTGTTAAATCATAAATATCGTGTAAATGTCGTATCAAATCCTGATTTCTGTGCGCAAGGTACGGCAATGAAAGATATGCTTCAACCTTCAAGAATCGTGGTGGGTTTATCTTCAAAAGAAGCTCAAGAAGCAGTGAAAGAATTATATCGAGGCTTTAGCGCTCCAATGTTAATTGTTTCTCCAGAGAGCGCAGAATTAATTAAATATGCATCAAATGCTTATTTAGCAGTTAAGTTATCTTATATTAATGAAATTGCAGATTTATGTGATTCTGTTGGTGCAGATATTCAAGAAGTTAGTTATGGAATTGGTCTAGATCCTAGAATTGGGGGAAAATATCTCTATTCTGGAATTGGATTTGGAGGACCATCATTACCTCAAGATACAAGAGTTTTATCCTCTCTCGCGGAAGAAAGAAACGTTTCTCTTACAGTACTTGATGCAGCTATGAAAGTGAATGAACGTAGACCTTCACAAATGATTTTAAAGATTAAAAAAGTTCTTGGAGATAATCTTTCTGATAAACGATTTGCAATTTTAGGTTTATCTTATAAAGGAAATACAGATGACATTCGTCAATCTCCAGCGTTTAAAGTCATTGATGAATTATTAAAAGAAGATAGTAGAATTATTGCTTTTGATCCGATGTCTACATCTGCATTCCGTAAGAAAATGAAATCCGATCAACATATTGCATACGCAAATACTTTAGATGAAGCATTAAAGACTTGTGATGTAGCAATATTCTTAAATGAATCTGAAGAGTTTAAAAAATTAACGAATGAAGATTTCGTTAATTATATGAAAAAACCAATCGTCTTTGATGGAAAAGGAGTTTTAAATCCATATCAATTAAAAGATGTTACTTATTTTGCAGTAGGTAAGAGATTAAGAAAAAGAAAAACTAATCCATCTTCATAAGTAGTTGATTGAAGCTGAAATTAAAAAGTAAAAGGCAAAACTTTTACTTTTTCTTTAACTGGAAAATCACATTTAATATAAAAATAAGTATATGGGGTTAAATTTGTGAATTTCGAAAAAGGATATGTATAACAGGATTTTAAACTTTTTGTCATAAACGGTATAAAAAAATAGCAAGTGGAGATGCACTTCGCTTGCTATTCAGGGGGTATATAGAATTCTTATTTCTTGCTAATTTCTTTTTTAGGTTCTTCTTTTTTTGTTGGCTCTTTTTTGTTAGGTGTTTCTGGCATTTCTCCACGTGTTAATCTTGTGGATAAGAAGATACATCTAAAGCCCACGAACATCAAGAAGCCAATGGATTGTAATGAAACGATTGCAAAGGATATAATCATGCCTAAAATAGAGGGACATAAAGCTGCAAAGGAGATGAGTTTAAGAGCATTTCCAAAGCCAATTTTACCGCATTGCGCAGATTTGAATCTCGACATAATCACAATAGTTAGGGACATAATTAAGATAACTAAAACATTTAATGAGGAATAGATAATTAAGGTCATTCCTAAGTTAGCCATTTTAGTTGGTTGATATGCTTGATCGAAGAAGGATTTCCATCTTTCTACGGTTTGAGCGGGTGTTGTTTTATTAAAGAATGAATTTAAATGTTGATTTCTTTCTTCAATTTCAATATAAGAGCCTGTCATTCCTGCAGGAGAGGCAGTATCTTTTAAATCAATTACACCATTATCAATCTTGAATTTTGTTGTTGCGTCATAATTGTAGACATAGATACCAAAATATTCTTCTGTGAAGAGTAATAAACTTTTTAATTTGGAAGTTGAATATCCATCTTCTTCCACTGGATCACTCGTGGGATAGTAGACCGCTAAGGCATTTCTAACATCAGTCACCTTATCACCTATATTATCATAAGAAGGATTATCTCTTACTTTAAAATCTACATAGGTAACAAGTAATGTAGGTTCATTTTCTCTACCGATTTCAAGAAAGCTAACTTCTTCACCACCTTTGATTTGAATGGTTTTGGCTTCTTCAAGATCTTTAAAGGTCTTTCCTTCAGTCATGGTCATTTTTCCATCAACGATTTTTAAATCAATTTTAGCATCATTACCATTCATATACTCAAAAGAAAATCTTTCTAAAGAATAGTCGATATTTTGGGTTTGTGCATTACTAATAATTGCACTACCATTTGTATTTAATATAGAAACAAAAGCCGGAATCAAAGAAATAATTATGGAAAGTAAAAGAACTAAAACAGTAAGCCACCATTTTTGCTTTCTACCTTCTTTAATAATCGCTTCATTTGAAAATAAGCTCCGGAGCAAGAATTTTAAAGTGTTCATTTTTCTTTTCCTTTCTTTAGTAAGATAACATTTCTATAGAGATTTTTCAACGATTAAAACCAAATCGATTAAAAGTAAAATTCAATGAAAAAAAAGCGTTTTTAATCGTTTGCTTTAACACTTTTTTAACGCTTCTGTAAGTATAATACCATGTACACTTTTTGGAGGAAGAAAGATGAATCGAAATCGAAATAATTCTTATGCTGTTAAAAACATTATATTTGCAATAATTTTCGCTCTTTTAGCAGGTTCTATTGCAAGTTTTGCTTCCGCGATTTTCTTTATTGTGATGATTGCTATAGGAATTTTAGCTTTAATCTTTTCAATATTAACATTAAATAAGGTTCCTCCAGTTGTATCGATTATTGGCTTTGGAGTAGCAATTGTTGCAATTATTTTATTCTTCTTAGTTCAAGAGGATGGATTCTTTAGAAACTTCGTTCAATTAGTTACATCATTAATTATCGTCTTTATTGGTTATTTACAAAGAAAGAAAATTAATGAACCTTATGGAAGAGATGGAGAAAATGGCAAAACAATACAAATATTTTCATATGTTTTATTCTTTGGCATTATGGGTGGAGGAGTGCTTCTATTTTTAGGTACATTATTAAAGATGGTGAGCGTTTCATTTGATATTTATAATTCTATTCAAATTCTTGGTATGCTTGCTTGTGAAGTAAGTGCCGCGGTTTGGGTTGCATATACAATCATGGTAAAAAAAGCCGCGGATGAAAGTGGCATTACTTTACGTTAAAGCAAGATAGATAATGCTCTAGTGTTTTATTTCCTAAGCTTTTTTTAATAAATTCACTTTCTTTCGTGGTTTTATAGGCTTCATTTAAAGAAGAGGGTAACATCTCTTTTTTATTATTTATATTATAAGAAGATGTTGTTAATTCTTGATAATCTTCACATTTATTTTGAATACCCTCAATACCTGCCTTTAAAATTAAAAGTAATAAGAAATATAAAGAAGCAGATTCATCTACATTTCTTATTTCAATTCGCATTGAATGTTCGTCATTATAGTTAGGAATCCGAATCAAAGTAGACCGATTTTTTCTTCCATAGGAAATTAATTTTGGAGCTTCTTTTCCATCATTTAATCTTAAATAAGATGCTTCTAGTATATTAGAAAATAAAGCCATTTCTTTAGAATGCTTTAAGATTCCATTGATAAAGTATTTTCCTAATAAGGATAGGTGACCTTGTTCATATAAAAGATTATGATTATTCCAAATGGATAAATTTAAATGCATCCCATTTCCAGGCATTCCTATCTTTCTTTTTGGGGTAAAATCAATTTCTAAATTGTGAAGCAAGGCGGTTTCTTTTAATACTTCTTTTAAAATAAATACTTGGTCAATAATATTCATGCTTTCTCCAAAAGCATAATTAATTTCATATTGTCCATTTCCTACTTCGTGGTGAAATGAATGAAATTTTATAGGTGTGTCTTTTAATTTATAGATAACATCATCAAAAAATTCTTGTGCTTTTTGATGGGGTAAAGATAAATAACTATCTGTATCTAAAAGATTTCCTTTGTATAAAAGATAGAATTCAATTTCTAACCCCATCCTTACATTTTGAATTCCAAATGATTTAATTTCTTTTAAATATTTTTGCAAGCGACTTCTTCCGTCATAAAGAAAATCTTCATGAGGATTCGTTTTTACATTACAAATAATATTGATAAACGGTGTATTAAATTTATAAATAGTAATGGTTTTCAAATCAGGAGTTAAGTATAAATCAGACGATGATATTTCATTAAAACCTTGAAGCGAAGAGCCATCAAATTGTATTTTTTCTTTAAATACATCATGAAGTCTTGAACTAGGTAAGTATAAATAATGAGGCTTGCCAAGTATATCAAAAAACATTAAACGAAGAAGGCGAATATCTTCTTTGATGATTGCGTTTTGAAGTATAGAAATATCCATAAAATCCCCTTTTGCATTATATGCAAGAGGAACTTATTCATGAACGTTTTTGTTTATAGAATTCGTATAAAGCAATACTTACAGCATTAGGTAAATTTAAAGAATCGATACTTTTTTCATGTTCAATAATTAATGAATCTTCATTTAAATAAGATAAATCTAATCCAGAAGACTCATTTCCAAAGATTAAAGAAGTTGGAATTTCCTTTTGAAAAGTATGATTTTGTAAGGTTTTTGTTGCTTGCAACATAAAGCTATGCGTTTTGCGATTTGGATACATTTTTTGATAAGCCTCAAAAGAAGGGAATATTTGAATATTCGTAGAAAAGAAACTTCCCATCGAGGCCCTTAAAACTTTAGGATCAAAGATATCAATACAAGGACTGATTATAGCAATATCATGTATATTAAAGCCTAAAGCACTTCTTATAATGGTTCCAAAATTACCCATATTCATTGGCTGAGCTAAAACGATGTGATCTTTATTTTGATTTAACTTCATTTCATATTTTTTAAATATGCCTATAATATAGCAATTTTCTTTGCTAGCTAATTTAGAAATTAATTTATCATTGATTTGAATATCGCAAATAGAAGAAACTTCTTGTATCTTAGCAAGTACTTCTTCATTTTTAAAAGAAGAATGAACTAAGATTTTTAATAAAGATTCTTTATGATTTAAGATGAGTTCTAAAGTTGGAAAGGCTCCAAGAGTATAAGAATAAAAGGCATCTTTTTTATATGATTTAATTTCCATAGATTGACTCCTTAATTTCATAAAAAAAGACGATGAGGAGAAAATTATTATGGTAAGTAAAGGGATTAAAAAACCTCATCGTCCAAGTAGTGACGTATCACTACTATCTTTATTATAATATAAATTTGAAAAGAAAAAAACTTTTATTTATTTTTTTTAAAATACTTTGAAGAAAAAATTTACTACTTTTTTCAAAACCGCCTAGATTTAGGGATTATTAAAAAATGATAATTGAAAAATATAAGTTTAAAAATATAGAAATTTTCAAAATTAAAAAGTCGATAAAAATTGAGCCTTAAAATTATTTAAAAATGCATAAATAACTAGGTATTTCTATAAAAACAATTTTAAATAATAAATAAAGTTTTTATTAAAGAAAAATGGATTACATATCTTCATTTAATAGATAGTTTATGTATACTTTATAAGAAAATGAACATTCAAGGATGAATAGATTTTATTTTACTTAAGAAAAGAAAGATAGTATATTAATTCTTGAGGTGAATTTATGGGCAAAATGTTATTTTTTCGATTTTTAAAAAACTTTGTAAATGCCTTTATTTCAGGGATTGTTCTAGGCTTATTTTGCATAGGTTTTGTCTTTTCTATGAATTCTTTTATTAGTTATTTATGCTTAGGGATGGGGCTTTTAATTTCTATGTTATATGGATATGATTCATTTTTAATTCAAATGCCATATGTTCTTGAAAATAAAATTATCAATATTGTTGAAGTCCTCATTTCTTTTATAGGAAATTTCGTTGGAATTCTTTTGATAGCCTTAATGATGAAATTAATACCTAGCGATGTACTTGTGACTTATAATCAAAACTTAGATTTAATTGAAGAAAGTTTAAATAACTTAAATTATTTATATATTTTGATTTTAGGCTTCTTATCTGGAATTATTATTTACTTTGGCATTAATACTTATAAAAAAGCAGAGCAACCCATTGCTAGATTTTTAGCTTTATTTATCTGTGGAGCATTAGTGACTTATTTAGGAAATATCATTGTTCCCTTCCAAATGTTTTATCTAGGCGCGTTTTTATTTAAAGGTAATCTAGTAGGCAAATTTTTTACTATTGTTCTTGCTAATATACTCGGAGAATTACTTATTCCTTTATTACGTTTATTAAGAGGGAGGATACCTAGTTAATGGATAAAATAGCTACTTATGAAGAATCTTTTAGATTAAGAGTTTCAGATTTTGATTGTCATGATCATCTATTACCTCAGGCAATCTTAGACTTAGCTCAAGATGTCGCGGGAAAACACGCGGATATTTTAGGCATAGGCTTTCAAGATTTTATTGAAAATCACCGAATTTGGGTTTTATTAAGAAATCGCTATGTAATGGAAAAATATCCTCCATTGTATGCGACATTAAAAGTAAAGACTTGGCCTAGAGAAAAAGGTCGTGCAGATTTTGATCGTGATACCATAATCTATGATGAAAAAGGAAATGTAGTCTGCAAAGTACAATCGAAATGGGTTATTGTAGATGCGGATAAGAGGACGATAGTTTTACCTAGAAATTTTGAATATCCAATTAAAGAAGGATGTAAAGAGATTACTTTTGATACACCATTTACTAAACTTGACGATTTTCCTATCGAGCATCTTAACCATTTTGAAGTGGAAACTGAATATTGTGATTTAGACCATAACCGTCATATCAATAATATTCAATATGCTAAATATATTATGAATGCCTTAAAACTAGATGAATCCGTTCAAATTCACTCGTTTGAAATCGATTATATTCACGAATTATCTTACGGACAAAAGATTCATATTTATTGGTATAAAGAAGAAAATACTTATTATATAAAAGGAATAAGCAACGAAACAAATTTCATTGCAAAATTAGAGACAATATCAACTAATTGATTATTTGCAAGGCTCGATTTTGTTTGACAAACGTTTGATTTTTCATTATGCTATAAAAGCAGGTGAAAAATTGGGGCTGTAGCTCACCTGGGAGAGCGCCTCCATGGCATGGAGGAGGTAGCGAGTTCGATCCTCGTCAGCTCCACCAAAAAGAAGATATAGGTTGGCTTAGGTCAATCTTTTTGTTTATACGGACATAGGGTATAAAAAAAGCACGTTTTTATTAATTTCGTGCCTTAATATCTTCCTGGTGAACCATGAGGGACTCGAACCCACGGCCCGCTGATTAAGAGTCAGCTGCTCTACCAACTGAGCTAATGGTCCAACAAATGCTTTCATATCTTAGCTTAATTCTCCCCCTTTTGCAACATAAAAACTTCGATAATCTAATTTTTGTTAATTATTAATCTAAGTGCAACAAAT
>CANQTY010000051.1 GCA_947626895.1 uncultured Bacilli bacterium | reverse complement strand
CAAATTGAAAAGGATAAGAATTCAATTATTTATTCTTTAAATAATGAAGTGATGGATGAATTGACAAATGATTTTTACTTTATTTCATCTAGAAGGGAGAAACACTCATGAAACCTGTAATTCGTTTTTTAATCATCGGTATTTTAAACTTTATTGGAATGCTTGTTTATGTATGTTTATTGCCTGATATGACTTATTCATCCTTAACAATGCAAATGGAAATACAAGGATTATCGAGTAAATGGTTTTCTTTATTTGATATCTTAGTTCCTTTTATTATTTTAATGATTTATTTCTTTGAATCATATTATTTAATTCGTAGAGAAAAATTAAAAGGTAGACCTTTTCCAAATCGAGGAATTTTAGAATGGTCAACAATGATAATCTATTTATTTACATCAGAACTTGCTTGGTTAAAATTAATCTTACAACATGAAAGTTATATTGGAGTAGGAAATATTTTATCTTGGCCTTTATTCTATATTATCGGTGCTTTAGTTGGCGCAGCATTTATCATTATTGGTAGACTTTTATTAAGGGTTAAAAGAGGTAACGAAATTGGTTTTTATCTACCATTTTTTATGAAAGATCATTCCATTTGGAGGAGAACAAATATTTTAACAGGTTATTTTCTTTTCTTCAGTGGACTTCTTTTCATCATTGGTGCTATTTTATATGAAACCTTTATGCAAGATTTCTTATTCTATGGGACAATTATAACGGTTCTTGTCTTTGCTTTTATTGTTCCTTTAATCTATTGTATTTATTTAAATATCAAAAAGAAAAGAAACGAACCAAAACAATAGGATGGGGTTAAGTTTTTCATTATATTATTCATTATTTTAATACCGTTTTATCGCTTCTATTAAATTATATTAACTTGCTGCACAAAATGCCGATTAAATAGAAAAAGATAACTTAAGAAAACTTAGATATAGAGTCTAAATTGTTTTTAAATAAATAGGAAAATATTAAGGATGAGAATATAAAATATAGACTTCTTCTTTTCTTTTTTAAGCTTGAAAGAGTTGTTTTCTTGTTTCATCCTTTTTTAAAGCATGTTAAAATAAGAAAAGGAGGCAAAATCATGGAAGCGAAGTATACTCCAATGATGAGACAATATCTAGCAATAAAGGAAAAGTATCAAGACACCTTGATTCTATTTCGCCTTGGTGATTTTTATGAACTATTTTTTGATGATGCAAAAATTGCTTCAAGAGAATTACAATTAGCCTTAACGGGTAAAAGTGCAGGCGTGGAAGAACGTGTTCCCATGTGTGGAGTTCCTCATCATGCGATTGCTTCTTATATTGATAAACTAATTGCCAAAGGTTATAAAGTAGGAATTGTTGAACAACTTGAAGATCCTGCTTTAGCTAAAGGAATCGTAGAAAGAGATGTCGTACAAATCATCACTCCTGGATGCAATATTGATATTAAGGAAGAAGATAATAACTATATTGCTTGTGTTGATCGTAAAGAAAATTGCTACGTTTTTGCATATTGTGATATTTCTACAGGTGAACTAGTAGTAGAAAACCTTGAAAAAGATATTGTTAGTGTCGCAAATGAATTAGAAAATTTATCCATTCGAGAAATGGTAGTGCCTACAACCTTTTCTGCACAAGACATTGAAACGATTAGAAAAAGAAGAAATGTTTTAATTTCTTATGAAAATGAGGATGAAATTTCTCTTGAACATCAATATTTATTAAATAATGTTAAAAGTTTAGATCAACAAAAAACGATAGTTCGTTTATTAAATTATTTAAAATCCACCCAAAAAAGAGATTTAGATTATTTAAAGAAAGCAAAAGTCTTAATTAGTAAAGATACCTTAACTATCGATGCTTTTTCTAGAATCAATCTAGAATTAGTAAGAACAATTCGTAGTGAAGAATCTTATGGTACTTTATATTGGTTTTTAAATCATGCCACCACAAATATGGGAAAACGGTTATTAAAAAGTTGGATTGTTCAACCCACATGTAATATAGATGAGATCTATCGTAGACAAGAAATTGTCTCATGCTTTATGAATCAATTCTTATTACGTGAAGATATTATTACCGATTTAAAAGAAATTTATGATTTAGAAAGATTGATTGCCAAAATCAATTTTGGCAGTGCTTCAGGAAGGGATTTATTTCAATTAAAAAAATCTTTATATGTTGTGCCTAAATTACTCGCTCATTTAAAAGAACTACATTCTCCTTATATTGATGAAATGCAAGGAATGAAAGCAGATTTTTCTACTTTAACAAATCTTTTAGAGGCCATTAGTGAAGATGCCCCCTTAACGGTGAAAGAAGGAGGAATCTTTAACAAAGGCTATTATAAAGAATTAGATGAATTATTAGAGATTGCTTATAATGGAAAGGCTTATGTTGCCTCTTTAGAGGCGAAAGAAAAGGAAAGAACAGGGATAAAAACCTTAAGATTAGGCTATAATCGAGTCTTTGGCTATTATATTGAAATTTCTAAAGGTGCAGTGAGTCATATTCCAGAAGAATGGGGATATGAAAGAAAACAAACCACAGTGAATAGTGAACGTTTTGTTTCTAAAGAATTAAAAGAGCAAGAAATTAAAATCATGTCCGCGGAAGAACGTCGCGCGGCATTAGAATATAATTTATTTATAGAATTACGAAAGAAAGTCAGTAAATATACAGAAGAAATTCAATCTTTTGCTAGTTTTGTTTCTTATATTGATTGCTTAATTTCTTTTGCTAAGACCTCTCTTGAGGAACATTTTGTACGTCCTACCTTTAATCAAGAAAGAATCATTGACATTAAAGGAGCAAGACACCCCGTGATAGAAAAGGTTATGGGAAAAGAAAAATATGTTCCAAACGATATCTATATGGATCAAAATACCGATATATTAGTAATTACGGGTCCTAATATGGGTGGTAAATCTACTTATATGCGTACTTTTGCTATCTTAGTAATATTAGCGCAAATTGGTTGTTTTGTTCCTGCAGAGTCTTGTAATATCATGTTATTTGATTCCATATTTACACGAATTGGAGCCTCAGATGATTTGGTTTCAGGACAATCGACTTTTATGGTAGAAATGACGGAGACTAATTTTGCTTTAAGACATGCAAATAGTAATTCTTTACTAATTTTTGATGAGATTGGAAGAGGGACTGCAACATTTGATGGTATGGCTCTTGCAGAATCAATCTTAGAATATATCTCCTCGAACATCGGAGCAAAAACCTTATTTTCTACCCATTATCATGAACTAACAAAGATTGAAGAAAAACTTCCTTCTTTAAAAAATGTTCATGTAGGTGTCTTAGAAAATCAAGGCGATATTACCTTTTTATATCGTGTTCAAGATGGACCAATGAACAAATCATATGGGATTCATGTCGCTAAACTTGCTAAATTACCAGAGGCATTATTAAAGCGTGCAGAAGATATTTTAGAAGAATTAGAAATAACAAAAGTAGATGTAACTAAGGGAAATATTATCGAAAAAAAGATAGAACCATCTTGGGCAAAAGAAGTAGAAGATTTAGATCCTTTATCTTTATCCCCTTTAGAGGCGTTGAATTATCTTTTCGAATTAAAGAAAAAGATGAAAGGAGAATAATTCATGGGCAAAATTAAAGTCATGGATTCTCATCTTGCCAACATGATTGCCGCGGGCGAGGTGATAGAAAGACCCTCGAGCGTCATTAAAGAACTTGTCGAAAATGCACTTGATGCACATGCTCATCATATAGAAGTATCTATTGAACAAGCAGGAAGAAAGAAAATTGTGGTTCAAGATGATGGAGATGGAATGGATGAAGAAGATTCTACCCTTTGTTTTACACGTCACGCTTCCTCTAAATTACTTGATGAATATCAGCTTTTTCGTATTAAAACTTTAGGTTTCCGTGGGGAAGCTTTACCTTCGATTGCTTCGGTAAGTAAAGTTACTTTATATACCGCAAGTGAAGATGGAAAAGGTAGCAAAGTAGAAGCAAGTGAAGATGAAATTTCTCGAGAGGATTATGCGAGAAGAAAAGGTTCTACTTTTGAAATTAAAGAATTATTTTATAATACTCCTGTGCGGTTAAAGTATTTAAAGAGTGATTCTACCGAAGTTGCATCATGTTTAGATGTGATGCAACGTATTGCTCTTGCATATCCTGAAGTTTCTTTTGATTTTTATATTGATGGAAAAAAATCTTTTTCTACGACAGGAAGAAATGAATTATTAGAAACCATTGCTTCCGTTTTTGGTAATGATGTTGCTAGAAAGATGAAATATATTCATAATGAAACACTAGAATATCAAATAGAAGGATATATTGGAAAACCAGAATTAACTAGGGCTACAAGATATTACATGATTACTTTATTAAATCAACGAAATGTCTATTTACCTAAAGTGCAAAAAACTTTGATAGATGCTTATAAAGATTATATTTTTTCATCGCAATATCCCTTTGTTATTTTACATATAAAAGCTGAGCCCTCTTTAGTGGATGTAAACGTTCATCCTTCAAAAAAAGAAGTGCGATTATCTTCAGAAGAAATTCTTTTAGATTTAATCAAAGATACCGTGAAAAAGGCATTACAAGAGATGATGTCATTTCATGATGCAAGTATTGTTACGCCAAAAAAGAAAGAAGAAAATATCTCTTTACTTGAAGAAGAAACAAAACCTGAAACAGTAGAAATCTATCGCCCTAGAACGATGGATTATAATCAATATGTTTCTACACAAGATATTGAAGTGCCTACCTTAAAAAAAGAAGAAAACGGTATCAAAAAAGAAGAAGTAACTCCTATAAAGGAAACACAAAAAGAAGAAAATACTATTAAAAATCAGATTCCAAATTGGAAAGTAATTGGACAAATTCATCAAACGTATATCGTTTATGAAGGGGAAGATGGATTTTATTTGATGGATCAACATGCTGCGATGGAAAGAATTAATTATGAAAGATTTCAAAATCTTTATAATTCGCATTATGATATCGTTGAACCTTTAATTCCCTTAACTATTGAGCTAACTCTTGGAGATATGCGTCGTTTATCAGAGGAAAAACTTCTTGCCTTGAAAGAGATTGGCATTAGCGTAGAACTCTTTGGTCCTACGACAATTCGTATTTTAAGCTATCCAACCTTTATCGATGAAAAAGGCATGGGAGCAATCTATTTAGAAAACATTTTTCATGACATTCTAGAAGGAAACAAAGTGGATATTAAAGAATTAAGAAGACATGTGATTGCTACGATGGCATGTAAAGCCTCTATTAAGGCAAATGACATTTTATCTATAAAGGAAATGGAAGATTTATTAAAGCGTCTATTTAGTTGTGAAAATCCTACCTGTTGTCCTCATGGAAGACCAACTGTCATTCATTTTTCAACATATGATGTAGAAAAATTATTTAAGAGGTCAGGTATATGATTTATGTTTTCGTTGGACCTACGGCATCAGGAAAATCGTCTTGTGCCCTATATTTAGCTAAAAAATATCATGGTATCATCATCAATGGTGATGCTTTTCAAGTTTATAAGGGGATGGATATAGGAACTGCAAAACCATCCTTAGATGAAAGAAAAGAAGTTCCTCATTATTTATATGATATTTTATGTCCAGATCAAAATTTTTCAATTTTTGATTATCAAAAGTTATTAAGAAAAACTTTAGATGAACATCTAGACGAATTGATTTTTTTAGTTGGTGGTTCAGGATTATATTTAAAATCAGCTTTATATGATTTTACTTTTGAAGAATCTTCTTCTTATGATATGTCAAATTATGCTTCCTTAAGTAATGAAGAACTTTATGAAGAATTAAAAAGAATTGATGAAAAGGCTTCTTTAAAAATTCATCCAAATAATCGAAGAAGAGTATTAAGAGCTTTAGAAATCTTATTATCTACAGGAAAGAAAAAATCGGAAATTGAAGATAGTCAGGAGCATAAACTATTATATGATGCTATATTTATTGGTTTTCATGTAGATAAAGAAATTTTATATGAAAAAATCAATAATCGAGTGGATCAAATGATAGAAAATGGTTTATTTAATGAAGTAAATCAATTATTATCTATCTATCCTTCTTCTTTAAAAGCTTTTCAAGCAATTGGCTATAAACAAATTATGGAAGGCTTTAAAGAAAATAAAGCGCAAGAAGAAATTATCGAGGACATTAAAAAAGCAACAAGAAAATATGCAAAAAGACAAATGACATATTTTAATCATCAACTACCTGTTCATTGGGTGAATAACTTAAATGAAGTTGAATCTATGTTGAAGAAAGGGGCATAATATGAAACTAGAAAGAATTGAAAAAATCGCCTTAAAAGCAGGAATTCAAGAAGAATATCTTGAACCATATGGAAAATATAAAGCAAAAATTAATCTTGATATTTTAAAGACCTTAAAAGAAAGAAAAGGAAAATTAGTTTTAGTAACTGCAATTACTCCAACAAAAGCAGGTGAAGGAAAAACTACCATATCCATTGCCCTTAATGAGGGATTAAGAACAATAGGAATCCATTCTTTATTATGCTTAAGAGAACCATCTCTTGGTCCTGTTTTTGGCTTAAAGGGTGGTGCGACTGGCGGAGGAAAAGTAACCGTAGAACCTAGTGAAGAAATTAACCTTCATTTTACTGGAGATATGCATGCTTTAACTAGTTCGATTAATTTAATTAGTGCCGTTATTGATAATTCAATTTATCAAGGGAATGAATTCAATATTGATCCAACAAAAGTTGTTTGGAAAAGAGCTTTAGATATGAATGATCGTGCTTTAAGAGAAATTCATATTGGTAAAGGTAAAGGAAATGGCGTAGAACGTGATGATGGCTTTATTATCACAGTAGCAAGTGAATTAATGGCAGTTTTATGTCTTGCTAAAGATGAAGAAGATTTTATGTCTCGATTAAAAAATATTACTGTTGCTTATACTTATGATGATAAGCGTATTACTGTCGGAGATTTAAAAATTTCTCATGCTATCATGAAATTGATGAAAGAAGCAATAAAACCCAATATTGTCCAAACCCAAGAAGGTAATCCATGTCTTATTCATGGAGGTCCATTTGCGAATATCGCACATGGATGTAATTCTTTAATTGCCCTAGATTTAGCCTTAAGACTTTCTCCTATCGTGGTTACTGAAGCAGGTTTTGGTTCGGATTTAGGTGCAGAAAAATTTTTAGATATTCTTTCCAGCGTAGGAAATCTTCACCCTGATTTAGTCGTGATGGTTGCGACGATTAAAGCCTTAAAACTTCATGGAGGAATGCTTCCTGATGCACTTCATGAAAAAAATCTAGATGCTTTAGCATTGGGTATGGATAATTTAAAAAGACATTTAGAAAATATGAAGTTATTTGGCTTAACTCCTATTATTGCCTTAAATCATTTTAAAGAAGATGATGAAGAAGAAATTCAATATGTCTTATCTTGGGCTAAAGAAAATCATTATGAAGTAGCCTTTTCTGATGGGTATCTTCAAGGTGGAAAGGGTGCAAAAGATTTAGCAAACTTAGTAAAAAATGTGCTTGATAGAAATGAAAATCATTATCATCCACTTTATACGAAAGAAATGTCTATTAAAGAAAAAATTGAAACAATTGCTTATAAAATTTATCATGCAAAAGAAGTAAGTTATTCTCCTGGAGTTTTAGAAAAGATAGAAACGTATGAAAAAAATGGATTTAGTAAGAGTTATGTATGCATGGCAAAAACACCTGAATCATTTTCCGATAATCCTAAATTAAAAAATGCTCCAAGTGATTTTACTTTACACATTCGTGATGTTTCTTTAAGTTCAGGCGCAGATTTCATCGTTTGCTATACGGGGAAAGTTTTAACAATGCCAGGATTACCACGTATTCCTGCCGCGGTGAAAATGGAGGATGAATAATGGAAATATTACTTGGTAAATCTCTAGTTGAAGAACTAAAAAAAGAAATTAAAGAAAAAGTTAATTCTTTTAAAAGTGTGCCTCATTATGTCATTTTACTTAATAAAGAGGATTCTTCTTCCTGTGGTTATGCTAAATCT
>CANQTY010000050.1 GCA_947626895.1 uncultured Bacilli bacterium | reverse complement strand
ATTTATCTTAAAATTGTTCAATAAAAGTTTCTTTATAATTTCACAATGAAGAAAATTTGACTATTTTAGAAAAAAATGGAATACTTATGATATAAGAAGGAGAAAAAAATGAAACAGGTCACATTTAGAAAAATTAAAGTTTACTATTCTTACGCAGAAGAAAGATTCTATCGAGTTTTATTTGTAAGAAAAGATATGAATTTATTTGAATTAGGAAATTTATTAGTTGCCTATTTAGGTGGTGAATATGAGCATATGTGGCTATGGAATGATAAAATTTATGCTTACGAGGATTTTACTTGGGTAGAAGATAGTTTCGATTCTGAGCCTGTTAGGGATTATGAAGACTATGGCTTAGATGATTGCATTTTAAATAGTAAAAGAGAACTTCATTTTACATATGACGTAGGTGATAATTGGCAATTTAATGTACGCCTATATAAAAAAGAAATTGTTAAAGAATATAACGATGATGACGATATTCCAATGGGAATTTTAATAGATGCCAAAGGAACTGCTTTGTGGGAAGACATGCATTCGTCCTTCTATGATTACATCATCTTGAATCTTCCGATGATGGAAGAAGATTTTGCAGGGTTTAATGATGGGGCTTTTAAATATTATAAAGACCTCGCGGAGCATTTTGATGATCCTTTAGATATCGATGATTATAATAAACATTGCAATGAGATTTTTAAAAAAGTCAATGAGGACATGAAAGAGTTTCACATTAACACAAAAAAGGAAAGCAAATAATTTGATTTTTTGATAAATTTATTTATTTTGAATGGTGATTAGTTAAATCGCCATTTTTAATTATTAAAAATTCCCTGTTTTTAGGAATTTATTCAATAAATTACATCAATATGTTACAATATAACTGCTTCTAAAAAAGAAGCTTAAGATGGTATATAAGGGAGAAAAAAATGAAATATTTTGTAAGTGCAGATATCCATGGATATTATGATGAATGGATGAAAGCTCTAGATGAACAGGGTTTTGATATAAATAATGAGAATCATAAAGTAATTGTATGTGGGGATCTTTTTGATCGTGGTAGAAAACCAAAAGAAATTATCTCTTTTATCTTATCTAACCCACATAAATTCATTTTAATTCGTGGAAATCATGAAGATATAATGGAAAATATGATAATTCGAAATTATCCCACGACGGATGACCGAAGTAATGGTACCTTCCAAACCATAAAAGATTTATATCCAAGTTGGCAAATTCGTGAATTTAACTTAGAAAAAATCGCCAAAATCACTAAGCTTCAAGAAATTTTAGATATGTGTATCAATTATTATGAAACAGAACATTATGTCTTTGTTCACTCATGGATTCCTATTGATGAATATAATCATACTTATGATCCTAATTGGAGAGACGCACATTTAAACGCATGGAAAAAGGCTAGATGGTATAATCCCATAATGATGTATGTAGATAAGCTATTTGTACCAAATAAAACTATTGTATGTGGCCATTATAGTGCAAGTTTATTTTGGAATTTTATAGATCCTATAAATAATCCTCAAGATATAGGATCAGAAACAAAAAATCTGCCCTTTATTCGTAAGGAAATGATTGCTCTTGATGCTTGTACTTTTTATTCAAACTTTGTTAATGTAGTCGTTCTAGAGGACTAACGCTTAACCCCTATCTATCTTTTTATAAAAGCAATCTAGTCAATAGGATTAGATTTCTTTATTAATGCAATACAAGATTTGAGCTATATTTTAAAGATTAAAAGGAATCCTCTTATGCAAACACTTATATAAATATTGTTTTGTAACAAAAGTGAAAAGTTTATTTTCTAAAACATTTCAAAGCAAAAGAAAAATAATGTTTTTTTATATTTTTCCACATTTTTAAATTAAATATATTCATTTTATATATAATTATCTCTATCCACGATTCATTTAAAAACAAAGATGAAAAGAAATAATTTTATTTGCTACAAATGAATAAGAAGAGGATATTAATCTTTTTGTAAAATAAAAATCCATACTCTAATGAAAAGTTTTTTCTATGATAATTTAAAAAATTCCTTATCGCTAAAAAAAGCACAAAAAAAGACGATATAGCCTAAACCATATCGTCTTTAAACTTTTATGTGATTTCAATCGACTAGTGATTAGTCACAAAGTCTTTTGAATCTCTTCCAACGTAAAGCAGCATACTCTTGAGACTTAGTGAGCAATTCTTCAGCATGTTCTGGATTCACTTTTGGAAGTTGAGAGAATCTTGTTTGTGTCATGACGAAGTCACGGAATTTATTAAAGTCTGGTTCTGCACAATCAAGTTGCATTGGGCATTTACCTTCGGCTTCAAGTCTTGGGTCATAACGGAAGATTGGGAAGTAACCACATTCAACCGCTTCTTTCTCTGTCTTTTGAGCATTAGCAAGACCACCTTTTAATCCATGAGCTTGACATGGTGAGTAACAAATGATGAGAGATGGACCATTGTAGCTTTCTGCCTCTTTCATGGCTTTAATAGCTTGTAATTTATTTGCACCCATAGAGATTTGTGCAACATAGACATTACCATAGCTAATTGCCATCATAGCAAGATTCTTCTTGGCAGTCTTCTTACCAGAAGCAGTAAATTTAGCAATACTACCAGTTTGTGAAGATTTTGAGGATTGTCCACCAGTATTGGAATAGACTTCAGTATCAAGAACCATGATATTGACATCTTCTTCATTTGCGATTACATGATCCAATCCACCATAACCGATATCATAAGACCAGCCATCACCTCCGACAATCCAAACGGATTTATCGACTAAGTCACGTTCATATTCTTTTAAGGCTTTAATTCCTTCACAAGCGCTATTATTTACTAAAGTCATTAATTGATCTTTCATAGCACGGACATGATCACGATCTTTAATATTGGCAAGATAATCTTCAATCATAGCCTTTAATTCAGGCTCACAATTTTCTTTATTTTCTTCCATAATCTTACAGATTTGTCCGAGTTTATAATCGGTAGCGACTCTCATACCAAAACCATATTCAGCATTGTCTTCGAATAAGGAGTTTGCCCATGCAACACCATTTCCATCCTTATCTGTGCAGAAAGGAGTTAATGGGGTTGAACCATTATAAATGGATGAACAACCTGTTGCATTAGCGATTAACATATCTTTACCGAAGAGTTGAGTAGCTAAACGATAATATGGGGTTTCTCCACATCCCGCGCAGGCACCAGAAACTTCAACATATGGCATTAAGAAGCTTGCACCCTTGACGGTCTTAACATCAAAGTATTCTGTCTTATAAGAGACGTGTTTATATAAATAATCCGCGGCATCCTCTAAGGGGAATTGAGATTTTGCTTCGACCATTTCAAGAGCTTTAACAGTAACTAAATTACCATCTGCATCTTTAACTTTCTTACCTGGACATTCAACAACACAAAGTCCACATCCAACACAGTTCTTTGGAGAAACTTGAATACGGAATTTTAATCCTGCAACTTTTGGACCAATAGCATTTAAGACATCTCCTCTTACATCTTCTGGCATTCCATTAACTTCTTCATCAGTTAATAAGAATGGACGAATTGTTGCATGAGGACAGACAAATGCACATTGATTACATTGAATACAATTTTCTTTCTTCCATAATGGGACACGATCAGCAATAGAACGTTTTTCCATGAAGGTGACATCATTTCTCATGGTACCATCTAATAATTCATACTCTGTGAATTTAGAAACTGGTAAATCATAACCATCAAGTGAACCAATAACATTTACATAGGAATCAAAATATTCATCTCCAGTTTTGGCATAGACTCTTGTGGCATCAAGATTCTTCCATTCTTCTTTGACTTTAATTTCGATTAAGCCTTCTGCGCCTGCATCGATGGCTTTATAGTTCATTTGAACGATATCATCACCTTTTTTAGCATAGGATTTCTTAGCAAATTTCTTCATCCAATCTTGTGCTTCTGCATATGGCATAATATTTTGATTAAGATAGAAGAAAGAGGCTTGAAGAATCGTATTTGTACGACGACCTAAACCAATTTTTGAAGCAATGGCATTCGCGTCGATAATATAGAATTTGGCTTCTTTATCTGCGAGTTGTTTTTTCACTCTATTTGGAAGTCTAGCTTCAATTTCATCCGCGGGAATATCAGTATTTAATAAGAATGTTCCACCTTTCTTTAAGCATTTGAGCATATCAAACTTAAAGACATAGGAATCTAATGAACAAGATAAGAAGTCTGCATGTTCAACATAATAAGTTGAGCGAATTGGAGTTTTACCAAATCTTAGATGTGAACGGGTAACTCCACCTGCTTTTCTTGAGTCATAAGCAAAGTATGCTTGAGCATATTGATGAGTAGCATCACCGATAATTTTAATGGATGATTTATTTGCAGAGACAGTTCCGTCTGATCCTAATCCATAGAATAAGCAAGATGTATAATCACCTTTAACATGGAAAGAATCATCTACTGGAATTGATAAATGGGTAACATCATCATTGATTCCAACGGTAAATCCTGTAAATTGATCTTTATTATCTAAGAAATCATAAACGGCTTTGACATGTTTTGGTTGAGTATCTTTACTTGCTAAACCATAACGTCCACCTAAGATAACTTCGACTTTGCGTCCGACTTGATTTAAGGCTGCGACAACATCTAAATATAAAGGTTCTCCAGTTGCTCCAGCTTCTTTTGTTCGATCAAGAACAGCAATCTTTTTCACGCTTGCAGGTAATACAGCATTTAAGTGTTTAGCAGAGAATGGACGATAGAGATGAACTTTAACTAAACCAACTTTTTGTCCTTCTGCACGTAATTCATCAACAACTTCTTTTGCTGTTTCGGTAACAGAGCCCATTGCCACGATTACTTTTGTAGCATCAGGAGCACCATAATATGTAAATGGAGCGTATTCTCTACCTGTTAAGCGAGTAGCTTCTTTAAAGTATTTTTCAGCAATTTCCACGACTGCATCGATATGAGCATTTTGTGCTTCTCTACCTTGGAAGTAGATATCATCGTTTTCCGCGCCACCGCGAGTCACTGGATGAGTATGAGGATTTAAAGCACTCTTTCTAAATTCCTCTAAAGCTTTTTGATCAATTAAAGCATTCCAATCGGCATTATCCACGAATTCGACATTTTGAATTTCATGGGATGTACGGAATCCATCAAAGAAATGAATCACTGGATTTCTTGATGCAATCGCGGTTAAGTGTGCGACTGGAGCTAAATCTGCACATTCTTGTACAGAGTGAGCACAAATCATCGTTGCCCCTGTTTGACGGCAAGCGTAAACATCTTGATGATCGCCAAAGATGGCTAAAGATCTTGTTGCTAAAGATCTTGCAGAAACATGTAATACTGCTGGTAAACATTCACCAACCCATTTATAAATATTTGGGATCATAAGGAGTAAACCTTGTGATGCAGTATAGGTGGTAGATAACGCACCTGCTTGTAAAGCACCATGGACCGTTCCAGATGCTCCAGCTTCAGATTGCATTTCTACGACTTTTACTTCTGTTCCGAAGCAATTTTTCATTCCCTCGCAGGCATATTGTTCAACAAGTTCTGCCATAGTCGAGGATGGCGTAATCGGATAAATACTTGCTACTTCGGTAAAATTATAAGAAGCAAGCGCCGTCGCCGTATTTCCATCAACGGAAAGGAAGGTTTTCTTTCCTTCTCCAACGGAAACATTATTTTTCTTTTCTTCCATAGAATGTTAAATCCTCCTATTTTTTAACCAAAAATTATTATAAACTTTTCTATAAATCAATGCTATATTCTATTGGTGTATTTTTTTAAATTTGTGCCGAGATAAACTTTTATAGTTTATTGGCAAGCTCTTTGATGTAATTTTTGACACTTTCATTTAAATCTTCTCGATCTAAGGCAAAGTCAATTGTCGCTCGAACAAAGCCGAATTTATCCCCTACATCATAACGGAATCCTTCAAAATCATAAGCGTAAACATTTTCTTGATCCATTAAAGTACGGATGGCATCAGTTAATTGAATTTCTCCACCTTTTCCTGTGGGTTGATGCTCTAAAATATCAAAAATTGCTGGAGTTAAAACGTATCGCCCTAATACTGCATATCTTGATGGAGCAACAGTGATTGCGGGTTTTTCCACGAAATCGGAAATTTTAATGGTTCTACCATCTTGAGAAATAGGCTTAACTACGCCATATTTAGAAACATTTTCTAAAGCAACTTCTTGAACACCTACAACGGAAGAAGAAGTCTTTTCATAAACATCCATTAATTGACGTAAAACGGGTTTACCATTTTTATTGACAATTACATCATCGCCAAGAAGAACAGCGAAAGGTTCATTCCCCACGAAAGATTTTGCACAATAAACAGCATGTCCTAATCCTTTGGGTTCTTTTTGTCTTACATAAAAGACGTTTGCCATATTGGCAATGTCTCGAATTTGTTGAGCTTCTTTTAATTTATTCGAGGTTTTTAAACGTGTTTCTAATTCGAAATTCACATCAAAATGATTTTCCATGGCATGCTTTGTACCATTAGTGATGATGAGAATCTCTTCAATTCCTGACTTCACTGCTTCCTCGACAATATATTGAATTGTTGGAGTATCAACGATAGGAAGCATTTCTTTAGGAAGAGATTTTGTTGCAGGTAAAAAACGTGTTCCTAAACCTGCCGCAGGAATAATTGCTTTTCTAATTTTATTCATAGATTCATCCTCCATGTCTATAATACATTACCCATTATTTTTTTTCTATGTTTTTATATTTTTTAAAAGGAGAAAAAAACTTAAAAACATATTATTTTTACCCTAAATATACGAATTTAAAGAGAAATTCTTGATAGAAAAAAGCAAGTGTGTATAATGAAAACGAAAGAAGGAAAATTATGAAAACAATCGAAGGCTTTGTCACTAACCATAACGGATTAACTTCTCGATTATCTGTTGAGCTTGTCGAACAAGCAAATAAATTTACATCCAATATCACTATTCACGTTTTAGATGAACAAGCAGATTTAAAATCTATTATGAATGTCATGGCTTTAGTTGTACCTTATGGTGAAGTGTTTACGATTATAATTGATGGTGAAGATGAAGAAGAAGCTGCAAAAAAATTTGCTTCATTCCTTCAAGAATTAAAGTTAGTTAAGTAACTGTTTTCTTAATTATTGATATTTAAAGGGTGTTAAAAGGTAATTAAAACATCCTTTTTTTCATGGGCAAAAAGTGAAAAAATTCAACAAGCTTAGCTTATTGAAAAACCTCTTTTGTTTTAAATTTTATTTATCTTTATTAGAAAGAAAAATACTTTTCACGTAAAAGCAAATACAAGTTCCTTTTTTTGATAAGTACATTTTCATAGCAATTAATAATTTATCTTTTTACTTCATATATTAAATTGGTGATTTTATGCGTTCTCTTTTAGAAATCAATTTAGGTCATCTTCAAGAAAATTATTTAACTATCCGTGATTTTTCTAAAAAAGAAATCATCGCTGTTTTAAAAGATAATGCTTATGGACATGATTTAATTCATGTCGGACAAGTGTTATCTTCTTTAAATGTTAAGATGATTGCAGTCGCTACTTTAGAAGAAGCAATTACTTTAAGAAAAAATCTAATTTTTACCCCCATATTACTATTTGAAAGAACTTCCTCTTACCGAATTTTATCCAATTATAGAATCACGATTGCTCTTCAATCTTTAGATCATTTAAAAGAATTAGTCAAAGCTAATTATCCCTTATCCATTCATTTAGAATTAGAAACAGGTTTTAATCGATATGGAATTTTAGAGCACGAATTAGAGGAAGCTTTAGATTTAATTAGTCATTCTCCCTTATTGCTGAAAGGAATATTTACACATTACGCCTGCGAAGAATCCTATGAAAAACAAAAAGAAATTTTTTATCGTGTAATTAATAAAATTCCATTTCGACCTAGATTATTAATTCATGGGGAATCTTCTAGATTTATAACAAAAGGAGATTCATTTACAAATGCCATAAGAATTGGGATGGCATTATATGGAATTCATGATGAATTAAATTTAAAACCCGTCATGAAATTATCTAGTAAGGTCTTGCGCTGTAAAAAGATAACCAAAGGAGAAAAAGTTAGTTATAATCAAGAGGAAGTCAAAGAAGATGGTTATATTCTTACTTTAGGTATTGGCTATGGAGATGGTTGGAAACTAAGTTACCCAACTATTGGTTATTATAAAAATCATGAACTTTTTCAAATTGGGATAACAAATATGGATTCTTTAATGTTATTTTCTAAATTTCCTATTTCTGTTGGAGAGGATATAGAACTTCTTGGAGAACATCTTCCCCTTCAAATATTATTAAATCGATATCAAGTATCCCCTTATGATTTTTTCAGTTCATTATCTTATCGCATTACAAAAGTATTCACTAAAAAGAATTCTTAGCCTATTTCATCAATAAATAGCATGAAAATATCAGTTAGATGAACCTCCCAAAATTAGATTATCGGGTTAATTATTAATCTAAGTGCAACAAATATTAATGAAAAAAATTTTCTAAAAAAAACAAAGAGAAAATAGGCAAAAAGAGAAACAAAAGATCAATTTGTTTTTCATTTTCTTTCAAATCATGTACAATACCTAATGAAGAAAGGCATGA
>CANQTY010000049.1 GCA_947626895.1 uncultured Bacilli bacterium | reverse complement strand
ACAATATCTGCGTTAACTCTTCTTACAAGATTATTTGCATCTTCACAATATATTATATTATTCATATTAACTTCTCTTTTTGGCAAATCTAATTCTTCTAAAATCAAATTTTTATCTAAATCACCATTCATGCGATAGGCATCGTAATGCCCTACCGTATTTGCAATGCGATCCATAGCATATAAAAGTGAACTAATTAAAATCGCTTTCTCTCTTTCATTCAGTTCTCCATTTTTAAATCTTAATTCAATATCCTCACGAATATATCCTATTTTTTTACAATTAAAATCATTAAAATATGTATCTTTAAAATTTAAAGAAAAATAATTTTCCTCTAAAGAAGAAAGATGATTATATTCATCAATTAAATGCATAATTTTTTCTTCATCAATTTCTTCGCTACCGAAAAAAGCAATATATGATAAATAATTAGAAACTAAAATATCATTTATCATAATCGTTGTATATTGATTATTAAAGCTCCATGCTACATTACCTGTTCCTCCGAATAAATCTAGAAAAACGTTGATATCCTTACATTCTTTTTTAACAACATCATTAATAAATGATAATAGCTTTGCTTTACTTCCTAAATATCTTCTGTTTTTAATGTTAAATTTGCTCATTTTACTTTTATTTCCTTTTTAGGCATCTCACGCATCTAATTGTAACAAAAAAACATTTGTATATCAATAATATCTATCGATATTGAAAAAGTTTAGTTCATTTAATTTTTAAGCTTTTTTTCTAAAGTGTAATTATACCAATCTACACCCATAAGATTTGACTGATATGATTCTTCAAAAATACGATATAATTCGGAATATTTTCTATCTTTAATTATAATTTCTTTTATCAAATCTATATCTAAAGGAATAATTTTAAGACCAATGGATTCCCCCTTAACATCCATAGTGAAAACTTTCATTGCTCTAAAAGTTTTTAAAGTTCTTTCTTCTAATTGTGATGCAACAAAGACAACATAATCATGTTTATTTTGCGAAGTATTGATATGTGTTTCTAAATGTCTTGAAACTGGTTCCCATTCCATTTGTCTTTGTCCTGTTGATTCACTTAATGTGGCTTCTAAAAGTAAATCATGACTTGGATAACTACTCGTTTTTTGATAGTTAAATACAAGATCTGCGTCCCCTCCAGGCGCATGACTTTTTGGTAAGAAATTTGCATCTAATGTTAAATTCATAAAGCCACTTAAACTACCTTGCTTTTCACTCACTCGATACCAAATGATTCCTAAAATATATTCAAATATCGTAGATGGTGTTGCATCATCACTAACTAATTCTTTAATCCTTTTGTCGTTTCTCTTTTTAAAGCAATCTAATAACTCTAATAATACTCTTGTATTAAATTTTTCTTCAATCATATTATTAAAGGCTATATCATTAATTTCTTGGATATATTCCTCTAATTTTCCTGAAGCAATATTTTTACCATATTTTAAATTGATCAAAGAAGCTATTTCATCTTCTTTTTTATTACACTCAGGATATATTTTATCTAATTCTATGTAGTTAACAAAATAATCTTCATAAAAATCATCTTTCACCATATTCTTAAATAACATTCGCTCAATAATATTCTCAAAATAAATTTACGCAATTTCAGTAAGCTGAAAACGATTATTTTCAAATTTAATAATATCTGTCAAATTAAAATATCGCTTATTTAAATCATAATAGTCCTCTAATGTAGATTTCCATTTCAATAAATGCCAAGTTTTAAAGAAAGAATCTTTAAAATCATCAAGCTTAGAAGAAACACATAAAGGTTGCTTATAGAAAAATGATAGATATTTTTCATCAAATTTAGTGTTTGCATAAATCTTAAACATTCCTTTCCAAGGTTTAGCTTGATTTGCATTTACTTTAGACAAAGCTTCTTTTAATTCTTTCAAAAGCTCAATTTTTTCTTGATCATTTGTCTTTCTTTTATCCACGATTAAAGTTTTTAAAACATGAAAAACTCGAGCGAAAGGTTTATCATAATTTCCACTTTTTCGATTCATTCCAATTTGTGACATAATCGATTCATCAATTACTTCACTTTTCATAAATAAATGATAAGCACTTTGATAATTATCCATGGACAACATTTTTTTAATCAAAATATCATCAATAGGAAATTTCGTTCTAGATGATAAAATGTCCGAAGTCATCTTTAAAACATCATTATTATTTAAGCAGATTGGATATAAATAAGTAAATTCATCTCTTGTGAGATATTTTAATTTCACTAGCATAAAAATGAGTGCAACAAAAGGCTTAATGTGAACAAAATCATCGTTTAATTGAAGTTTTAAAAATTGCAAAAGATAAACATAACTATCATTAGATATGCCAAAGATATTATTTGAATCATAATCACTCGATAAGGATATGCGATTAATCATTTCCCCAATTGGGGTAATACGCCTTGTTTTACGATAAACTAAACCTAAATCTGCCAAGCCAGAAGTTTTTTCTCTAGCGTCTTTATCCTTAATTGCCTCATAATCTTTGATAAAATTTTTAGCGACCATTAAATCAAAATATTTGGCTTGTAATTCTCTATTGCTCCATTCAAGATTAGGATTTTCATTAAATAATTGTGTTAAAAATCTTAATTGACATTCGTTTTTATAATTTAATTGATCGACTCTAAAACTCGTCGTTCCAATACACCAACAATAGCTCTTAAATTTCACGCCCTTTACCTCCAATTGTTAATACTGCCATAAAACTTAATTAAAGTATATCATAGTCAAAATATAAATACACGAAATATAGCAAAAATTGTTGAATTTACTCCATATTATGGCAAATTATTTTCTTGATTTTATTGAATATAACTGACAAAAATAATGTGTATTGACAAAAAAACTCTATATCTAGAATAAAGGAAGACGAAATTTTAATTATCGATATTCAAGATAGTTCTTGATCAATTTTCAATAGTTATTTGCATAGTGTTTTTTTCGAGTATAAAAATCAAAAATTGTTATAATAACTAAAGAAAGGATTGCATCCAATAGTAATTGGACAAGCAATAAAACAAGAATCGCCTCATGAATAATAGATTTAGTTTTAAGTTACGATAGTAAATCCCACAAGATACCTATCCCAATTTACCAAAATTAGAAGAATTGATAAGAAACAAATATTAAAAGCATTATAATGAACTAATCTTTTAAAGAACCATAAAAGTTTAGGTAACATACTAAAAAGGAAAAGTAAAACAAATCTTTCTTTTCCTTATGGTTTTCGTTTTTTAACGTAAATCTTTAAAAAACAATATCACGAATAATTGGATAAATAATAGGTTTTTCTTTTAAGATAATAAAAGCATCATGTACCGCTTTAATTTCTTCTTCAAAATGTTCTTTATTTGTATGAATCGTTGCTAAAACTTCTCCCTTTTTAACATAATTTCCAACCTTTTTATTTAGAATAATTCCTGCAGTATAATCAATAGAATCTTCTTTTTTAGCTCTACCTGCGCCTAAATGCATCGCCGATAAACCAATATCAATGGCTTTAATTTCATGAACATAACCTTCATTTTCAGCTTTTACTTCATAAATATGATTCGCGACAGCAAATTTTGAAGGCTCTTCTATATAAGATATATCTCCACCTTGTGCTTTAATAAATTCTAAAAACTTTAAATACGCTTTCCCTGATGCTAGCTTTTCTTCTAAAATGGCTCTACCTTCTTCTTTACTAGATACAAGTTTTGCCTGCATTAACATAATGGAACCTGCCTCTAAACATAGCTCTACAAAATCACTAGGACCATGTCCTTTTAAAGTATTAATCGCTTCTTTAACTTCTAAAATATTTCCTACAGCAAAACCTAAAGGTTGCGACATATCAGTTAAAATAGCTCTAGTATCTCTTGATAACGATTTACCAATATTGACCATGGCTTGAGCAAGCTCTTTTGCCTCTTCTAGAGTCTTCATAAAGGCTCCTGAACCAAATTTCACATCAAGTAAAATCGCATCAGAACCTGACGCTAATTTCTTGGACATAATGGAACTAGCAATTAAAGGAATAGAATCTACAGTTCCTGTTACATCTCTTAAGGCATAAAGCTTTTTATCCGCGGGAACTAAATTTCCTGTTTGACCAATAATTGCCATGCCGATTTTACTCACTTGATCAAAGAATTCTTCTTCACTTAAATTGATTCTCATGCCTGGGATAGATTCCATTTTATCTAATGTACCTCCAGTAAAACCAAGTCCTCTCCCTGACATCTTTGCAAGCTTTACTCCTGTCGAAGCAACTAAAGGACCTAAAACTAAAGAAGTTTTATCTCCTACTCCCCCAGTAGAGTGCTTATCTACCTTGATTCCTTGAATTTTTGAAAGATCCACAACATCTCCTGAATGCATCATAAAACTTGTTAAGGCACTTGTTTCATGAGAATTCATGCCCATACAGCATATGGCCATACATAAAGAGGAAGCTTGATAATCTTTAATATTTCCTTTGACATATTCTTTGATAAAGAAAGCAATTTCTTCATCACTTAAAACTCCTCCATGTCTTTTTTTTGAAATAATTTCTTGTATTTGCATAATGATATTCTCCTAATTCAAGTTAATTATAAACGTTTTTATTTACTTTTTAAATACTCGGGGGTAGTATATTTTTATGAATGAAACGTTTTTAAATCACTTAACTTATTTAAGTTCTACTGATAAAGAATTATTAAAAAAATCTCAAGATGAATCTCCTTTTAATGCTTTATTATTTGATCAAGAAAAAATTTCTCAAGAAGAAATCTTAGCTACTTTTCCTTTTTTAAAAAATCATCCTTTTATCAATAATGCTTTTATTTATCAAAAAGAAGATTATCATTTAGGAAATCATTTTCTTTTTGAACTTGGCGCGTATTATCTTTTAGAACCTTGTGCCTTAATGGCAAATTATCTATTAAATCCAAATGAAGATGATCTTCTTTTAGATTGCTGTGCTGCGCCTGGAGGAAAAATGATCCATGCTTCTTTTATGATGCATAATAAAGGAATGATCGTGGCAAATGAAATATCGAAATCTAGAGTCAATATCTTAGCTAGTCAAGTAGAAAAATATGGAAGAAAAAATATCATTGTTACAAATCATGACTTACTTAGTTTTCCAAGTATTTATCATAATACCTTTAGTAAAGTTCTTCTCGATGCTCCTTGTTCTGGTAGTGCAATGTTTCGAAAAAATCAAAAAATGGAAGAAGATTGGTCACTTGAAAAAGTAAAAAGATGTTCTTCTCTTCAAAAAGAACTCATTTTAAAGGCGTATGATCTTCTTGTTCCAGGAGGAATTTTACTTTATTCAACTTGTTCCTTTTCTCAAGAAGAAGATGAAGAAGTAATTGCTTATTTATTAAATAAGCGTGATGCTAAGTTAATAGAAATACCTTTAAATCCTATGTTTATGGAAGGAACTTTAAAAGGAACAATTCATCTTTTCCCATATTTATTTCCTGGTGAAGGACATTTTTTTAGTTTAATTCGTAAACCAAATAATGAATTACGTCATGAATTAAAAAGAAATAAACCCTTAGATCAATTTCCATATTTACCCCTTAAAGAAGATATCTATAGTTATCAAAATCACTATTATTTAAGATCTTATCCTTATGAATTATCTTCTTTAAAAATTATTTCAAATGGTCTATTTCTCGGGGATTATGATCCTAAATTAGGGTTTATTTATTCCCACTTTTTAGGTAGATATAAAAATATGTTACCTTATTCCATTTCTTTATCAAAAGAAGAAACTTTATCTTATCTAGAAGGAAATCCTATAAAACTAGATAAAGAAAATGGATATTATGTTTTATCTTATAAAAATATTCCTTTTGGTATTACAAAAGTTAGCCAAGGAATTGGCAAAAACCATTACCCAAAAGGTTTAAGAAAAAGATATAAAAATAACTAAATATCTACATCATAAAAAATAAACATGCTAAAATAAGCCCATGGAAGAAAATCAATTTATCCGTTTAGAAAAACTGATTGGTAAAGATAATTTAGATATTTTAAAATCTAAATCGATTTGTATTTTTGGTCTTGGTGGGGTCGGGGGACATGCTCTTGATGCCCTTGTCCGTTCGGGGATAGAAAAGGTGACTATTGTCGATTTTGATGTTGTTTCTTTATCCAATATCAATCGACAAATCATTGCAAATCATAATACTTTAGGAAGAAAAAAAGTAGATGTTATGAAAGAACATCTTTTAAGTATTAATCCTCATGCTAAAATCACTACTTATGATTTATTTTATGATGAAAACTCAACTTTTGATTTATCAAGTTTTGATTATGTAATCGATGCAATTGATGTAATCCCTTCAAAAGTTCATCTAATTAAAACTTGTTTTCAAAACAATATCCCTATAATTTCTAGTATGGGTACAGGAAATAAATTAAATCCTTTCCTTTATGAAATTAATGATATCTATAAAACAAGTGTTTGTCCTTTAGCAAAAAAATTAAGACCTATCTTAAAAAAAGAAGGTATTACTCATTTAAAAGTCCTCTATTCTAAAGAGACACCCATGAAAAATCATATGGAAGATCATATTGTAGGTAGCATAGCTTATATGCCCTCGATAGCAGGATTAATGATTGCTAGTGAAGTGATTAAAGATTTACTAGCGAATAAGGAGTAAATATGTACGAATTAAATGAATATGAATATTCGATAACTACGAAATATCGTTATAAATTATGGTCTAAATTTGTTAAAGCTTGCAAAGAATATGAATTAATTAAACCCGGAGATCGTATTTTAGTTTGCATCTCTGGAGGAAAAGATTCAATGTTAATGGCTAAACTTTTTCAGCAACTCTTAAGACATTCAGATTTTGATTTCGAAGCAAAATATGTCGTGATGAATCCTGGATATAATGAAAAAAATTTAACTTTAATTAAAGAAAACTTAAATAAACTAAATATTCCTGCAGAAATCATAGCAACCAATATCTTTGAAATCGCTAATAAACAAGTTAAATCTCCCTGTTTTTTATGTGCAAAAATGAGACGCGGAGCCTTATATAACATCGCACAAAAGATGAACTGCAATAAGATCAGTTTAGGTCATCATTATGATGATGTGATAGAAACCACCTTAATGAATCTATTAAATGCAGGTTCATTTCAAACGATGTTACCTAAATTGCATAGTACCAATTTCCCTGGTTTAGAACTTATTCGTCCAATGTATTGTATTAGAGAAAAAGATATCATTGGATGGAAAAACTATCATCATCTAGAATTTTTAGAATGTGCTTGTAAATTTACAGAAGAAAATAAAAAAGCTTATGATGAAATTGGTTCTTCAAAAAGAGAAGAAACAAAAAGACTCATTCATGCTTTATTAAAATATAATCCCCAGGTAGAAAAGAATATCTTTATAAGCACTACAAATGTAGTTCTAGAAAAAGTACTAGGCTATAAAATAGGAGATCAAAAAATCACTTTTTTAGATCATTATGATGATAAAAATGATGATGATGAATAAAAGAAGATAACATTTTCTTTACCTCAAAAAATATTTCATATAAATTCATCATGTTCCCTCATCAAAGGAACATGATGAAAAAAATGGAAAAAATTTTTTTTAAATTGATTGCTTCTTAAAGAAATTAATCCGATATTTACTTATAAATTCATCATTAGCATTCAAAAAAAATTCTCTTAAATTAAAAAAATGCCTTTTATTATTTGAGTTGTTGCAAAAAATGCAACAACTGAAAAATACCTAAAAATAGGTATATTTTAAATATTCAGTTTAACTATTTTAGCAAATTAAATGGATGTTCTTTATACTCAAAATGAATTTTCTTCATTCATTTATTCAATATTTTTCTTAGTTAAAAAAATTCTATATTAATTCAATACACAAATTCATCATGTTCCCTAAATTTAAAAAAATTGAGCAATCATGTTCCCATCATGTTCCCTCATCAAGTGTACATGATGAAAATATAAACAAGAATTTTATTTAAGAATCAATTATCTATAAACATTAAAGCGAAGAAAATATCTTCTAATTTGAGTTGTTGCAAAAAATGCAACAACTGAAAAGTTCCTAGAAATAGGGGTTTATTAAATTAATAACAAAGAAATTATCAGAAAATATAAGAAATATTTTTTTAAAATTACTTACACAAATAACTATTTTTTATATCATTTGTGTAACTAATATTCACATTTTTATAAAAATCCTCTATAATAAAACTAGGTGATATTATGGAAATTAAAAGAGAACTCTATCTCAGTAAAATTAGAAACTATTACGAAAGTAATTTAATTAAAGTTTTAACAGGTATAAGAAGATGTGGTAAATCGATTTTATTAAAACAAATAAAAGAAGAATTAATAGAACAAGGTGTAAAAGAAGATCACATCATCTATATCAATTTTGAGGATATTGAATATAAAAATATCAATACCTCTATTAAAGTGCATCGATATTTAAAGAAAAAGATGAAATTAGATGGTAAATATTATCTATTCTTTGATGAAATTCAGCATGTTCTTCATTTTGAAGAACTTCTAGCATCTTTAAAAGCTACAAGTGAGGCTTCTATATTTGTAACAGGTAGTAATTCTAAATTACTTTCAGGTGATTTAGCTTCATTACTTGTAGGTAGAACTGTCGAATTTAAAATCTATCCTTTTTCTTATTTAGAAGCTTATGAATATTTATTGTTAAATAAAATAGAACCCTCAAGAGAGTTTATCTTTGATTATATACAATATGGAGGTATGCCCCAAAGATTTGATTATCATAATGAAGAAGAAATTATAAGATATTTAAAAGATCTATATGAAGGCATTTGTAATAAAGATATTTATGAAAGAAATATCGATATAGAAAAATTTAAGTTTAAATAAAATCCCAAAAAGTATGGTATAGCTTATAAATGAACATCTAAAGCCTCAAATAAATCAACCAATTTTTTAGT
>CANQTY010000048.1 GCA_947626895.1 uncultured Bacilli bacterium | reverse complement strand
TAAAGCGATTTAAAAAAATATGTCATTTTTTTAGAAATGATTAGCCATGGATTTGATGTTTATGCAGGAAAATTAAATCATTATGAAGTAGATTTTATTTGTGTTAAAGATGATCAAAAAATATATATTCAAGTCGTGGATTTTCTTTCTACAAAAGAAAAAATCAACCAAAAATTTAAACCTTTAAGAAAAATTGATGATAATTATCCAAAATATATTATTTCTGGTGACCGTCATGATTTTTCAAATAAGGGAATTATTCATAAAAACATCATTGATTTTCTTTTAGATTTAAGTATTTAAAAAAGGATTAGATTTTAGCGATTTCTAATCCATTTTTCTAAAAGATTAACGATTTCATACATAATAAAAGCAATAATTGCTAAGATAAATACTCCCATCATCACTAAATCAAGACGGAATACCATTCCTCCATACATCAATAGATATCCTATTCCGTTTCGGGACACTAGAAATTCTCCGACAATAGTACCAATCCAAGATAAGCCAATATTGATTTTTAATACAGATAATAAGTTTGCTATATTACTAGGTAAAACGACTTTCCATAAAATCGTTATTTTATTTGCGCCATAAGCTTTCATCATTTTAATATAACTAGCATCTGTACTTTTAAAATAAGATAACGTAGAAATAATCGTTACAATAAGTGATAAAGAAACACTAACTAGAATAATGCCTTTCATATTTGTACCAGCCCAGATAATTAAAATAGGCGCTAAGGCGGTCTTAGGTAAAGCATTTAAAACGGTTAAATAAGGTTCGATGATTTTTGATAGGGTATCTGAAAAATAAAATATTACCGCGAAAAAGATTCCTACAAAATATCCAATGAATAAACCAAGCACAGTTTCAAGTACACTTACGCCAATATGAACGAATAAACTATTTGATTCGATATAAGAGACTAAAAGTGCGTAAATTGCCGATGGCTTTGATACAAGAAATTCGTTTATAAATCCTAAGTTGACACTAGCTTCCCATAGCAAAATAAAGCCGATTAATAAGAAAATTTGAAAAAATATTATAAACGCCTTTCTTTTTCTTTTTAAGGCGATATATTCTTGATTTGAATTAGGTGTTTTCATAATGGAGCTCCTTAAAAATATCCATAAAATAAGCTTGGAATTCACACATCTCTCTACGTTTTGAGGGAAGTGAATCGATAGGGAAATCTAATACATATTCTTTTTTTAGCTTTAATGGCCTAGGGGTTAATACGAAAATTCGACTAGATAAAGCAATTGCTTCAGAAATATCATGAGTGACAATTAAAGCACTTTTCTTTTCTTCAAGAAGTATCTTTTTTACATCTTCTTGAACACTAAGACGTGTTTGATAATCTAAAGCAGAAAAGGGTTCGTCTAGTAATAATAAATCTGGCTTTAATACAAGAGTTCTGATAAGCGAGGCCCGTTGCCTCATCCCTCCAGAAAGTTCATCTGGATAATGATTAACAAAATCTTTTAAACCATATTTATTTAATAAAGATGAAGCATATTCAATATTTTCTTTTGTTTTCATCTTTTTGATTTCTAAACCTAATAAGACGTTTTTATAAACGGTTCTCCAAGAAAATAGGTTATCTTTTTGAAACATATAACCAATATTTTTAGGAACTAGAAGTTCTCCCTGCGCGGATTCTAAAGAAGAAATGATATTTAAAACCGTTGATTTACCACATCCTGAAGGACCAAGTAAAGTGACCACTTCATTTTGCTTAATATCAAAAGATAAATCCTCGATGACTTTTGTTTCACCGTGTTCATTAAAAAAAGATTTATGTAAATGACTAATCTTTAATAATGGATTCATATCTTCACCCCTTATAGAATATTTAAAAGTTTTTTCTTGGTGTATGAAAAAAGCCCGTTTTGAATTAATCTTTGTTATTTTATTTCCTTTGTGTTAGGATAAAAAAGGGAACATTATGTATAACTTAGTAGAAAATTTTTTGCATTTATTTTCTGAAGACCAAAAGACTTGTGAAAATGCTCTTTTAGAAAAAAGTACATGGATATTAAATTCTTATTTTGCCTTATTTACTTTTCCTATCGTCGTAAATGACCCTGCTATTGATTATCAAGAATTTTATGCTTTGATGGATCAAGCCCTTGTATTTAAAGAAAGTAAGGATCATCAATATGTTTATTATAAATTTTATTCATTAAACAAGAGAATCAATGAGCATCAATTTGGTGTCTTATTTGATTTAGCTAAATTAAAAGAAAATCATAAGGAATATCTTGCTTTATTTGCCAATTTCTTTCCATGTTTAACAAAAGAAGAAATCGCTTCAATTAAAGATCCATTTTTACATGATTTTGCTATGATGATGGAAGGTAAAGAAGGGGAATTTGTTTTAATTTTAGATAAAAATCAAACTTTTGAAAATAAATATTATATGCCTTATATGAAACTCATTTTAATTAATAATAAGGATTCTTTAACAAAAGAAGAATCTTCCATTATAGAAGATATTAATGACAAACTTAAAGTCGAGATAAGGAGTGCTACAAATGGATTATACTAGAGAAATATTTCATCGTGTTTTGCAATCAAGAAATTATCCTCCTATTGTTAATGAGGAATTTATTTATGATACTTTTGAAGATATTTTATATAATATTACTACGCGTCTAGAAACACGCGTTGGAGAAATTCCTAATCCTAATATGATTTTAAGTTATATCATCGATGAATATTTATATATCTTTAATGATATCAGTGAAGAAAATCGTAAAAAATTACTAATTGATCCCCAATTTAAAAAGAATTTTATCTTTTCTCTAACGGATAAAATTTATTTTAATGAATTTTTAGCTTTTAAAGCTAGATCGACGATATCTAAATATAATCCCCAGATAACATCTTTAAGATTTTATTTAAATTTTATTCTTCAACAATTCACGGTAATTAATCCCTCGACTCCTTATGAGCATCTGATGATGGATATTTTAAGAAAAGCCTTCTTATCTTGTTTGGGAATTACAACACTTCTTGTCGAAGGCTTTGAAACGGAAGCTTTTTCAACTTGGAGAACGATTCATGAAATGGAATGTATTTCACGAATTCTATATCAATATCCATATGTTTATGAGTATTATTTAAGACATATTGAATACAATCGTGCCTTTAGAGATCAATATCAAGATAAAGATGAGCAACAAAAGGTTATCGATGAAATTAAAACTCATTTACATGAACATAATTTAAAAAGTAAAGATTTAAAAAAGTATATCGAGTATGGTTGGATTTATGGAATTCAAGATATTGAAACTTTAATTCCAACATTAAAATTGAATTTTAGAAATGGTATTGAAGCTATCGCAGGATTACAAGACTATTCAAAAACTTATGAAATGTCTAGTGAAATTGCTCATTCCTCACCAATTTTAATCTATTCAAATAAAGAATATTTTTATCAAGTGACAATTGTAAATCTTTATGAGACATTTTTAAGATGTGAAGAAATCTTCATTGATCTCATGACAAAAATGAAGGCTCTTCCTGAAGGATTTTTAAAAGTTCGAAAAGGAAACCTAATCGAACTTAATACCATCTTAGAAAAAGAGAAAAGTAAGTTTTATCATTAATTAGACATCTTGGAAACATGAATTCCCAATGAATTCTCTCATTAATGAATTACATGGGACAAATTCATCACTCATATCTACAAAGTATTTTAAGAATTTCTTTAATTTGTTCGCAGATATATAATACGGACTATCTTTATCAATGGCCTCTAAAACAGGCATGGCATATTTTTTCATGACAGGTAATTCATAAGTTAATAAGGAATTAAAGACAAAATCGGCGCTTTCTTGACCAGAATAAATCCAACGGAATTCTCCACGTCTTACACTTGGCCACATTGATAAAGTTTCTTCCGCGGAAGCATTTCTAAATTTCTTATCACGAACAATTCTTCTCAATAATCTTAAATCTGTAAGGGAAATTGGATTATGATTATCAATATTAATTTGTGCTTGAGGAGCAATATAAATCTTAAATTTTTGATGTTTTGGAACTAAAGAAGTTAGGGTATCATTTAAAGCATGAATTCCTTCAATAATGATAGGACTATGCGCATCTACTTTTAATAATCTACCTTCTTCACGAACTCCTTTTTGGAAATTAAAGTGAGGTAAACGCACTTCTTTTCCTTGAATTAAATCGGAGATATCATCATTAAAGCGTTCGATATCTAAAGCTTCGATGGCTTCTAAATCGACACTGCCATCTGGTTCTTTTTTGATTTTATCTTTTTCAAGATAATAATCATCAATGGAAATACGGATAGGAAAGATTCCTTGCGATAATAATTCTGCTCGCAAACGATTTGAGAAAGTTGTTTTTCCTGATGAAGAAGGTCCTGCAATACAAATTAAACGGATTTCATCTAAATCATCACGAATCATCTTGCCAAGTTCTGCAAGCATATTGCTATGGAAACATTCACACATGTTGATAAAGTCTAAAGCCCCACGTTCTTCAGCATATCGATTAATCGAGGCAATGGAGTCTACACGACATTCTTTTGCCCAAGTGGAAGAATTCTTTAAAGTCTTACCAAATTTTGGAGTATCTTCGAAGGGAGGAATTTTTCCATCACATTCAGAACGAGGATATTGAATGATAAATCCAGGAGAGTATAATCTTATTTTAAAATCTTTAATAAAGCCAGTCGAAGGCACCATTTGAGAATACATATAGTTCATATATCCATCACATTCATAAAGATGTACGGTTTTTTCTGGACGATATTTTAAGATTTCAAGTTTATCTTCATGACCAAATTTTTTATAGATTTCCGCGGCTTTTTTATTTGCTACGATGGTTTGTACTAAAGGATAATCATGAGCGACGATATCTTTAATTTCTTGATTTAATTTTTTAATAAAATCTGAATCTAAAGGACAATTCAAATTTAAGAATAAACCAAAGATAGAACGCGATACATTATAAGAAAATTTCACATGTAAGGAAGGATCGATACGATAAATGGCCATAGCGACAATATAACGTAAAGATGCTTCATAGACTTTTACAGCTTCTTCATCATCTAAACCTAAAAATTCAATATTGGCATCATAATAGACATCGTAATTTAATTCTCTAATACGATTATTAACTTTTGCGCACATGTATTGCTTTTCATTAGGTTCTAACAATTGAATGAGTTTAATTTTCTTTTGAAATTCCTTTGTTGTTCCTAAATAATTTAATTTAAATGTTCCCATAAGAACCTCCTTAAAAAGAAAGTGATTAAAAATAATAAAGCTTTTTCAAGTTTATAAAGATAATTGCTTCTTTATTATTCTTGTGTTTTCTTCGTAGTTATTATAATGAAAATTCTTTATTTTTGCAAGGTAGAGAAATTTTTGACGGGGTATAAAATTCTAAAAAACATTGAAAAAGAGTGCTTTTTTAATAAAAGCACAAAAAAACTTTGTGCTAAAAACTCACTTTTGTCTTAAATTCGTACATATTCATAGAAACGGTGCATAAAATAAATATGTAAGAGAATGAAAATTTTGCTTGAAACTTCCTTGTTGCTTTGTTAAGATAACAAGGTAACCAAATTGCGGGGTAGAGCAGCCTGGTAGCTCGTCGGGCTCATAACCCGGAGGTCATAAGTTCAAATCTTATCCCCGCGACCAAGAAATCAAGGCACTCTACGGAGTGTTTTTATATCGCCTTAGGACATTTCTTCTAGTTTAGGATGAAATGTGGCTAAAAATAAAAAAAGTGCTTGCATTTTCCTTTTATTTTGTGGATAATGAGGAAGCATGATTGATAAGGATCAGTGGTGTAGCGGTTAACATGTCTCCCTGTCACGGAGAAGACCGCGGGTTCGATTCCCGTCTGATCCGCCAGATGGCCCGGTAGCTCAGCAGGTAGAGCGGAGGACTGAAAATCCTTGTGTCGCCAGTTCAACTCTGGCTTGGGCCACCATGATTGTCTATAAGTGGGGTAAAGTAAATCCTCACTTTTTTTTCTACTTATAAAAGTAAGTGAAATTTGAATATCTATGTATAGGTCAAAAATTAACACCCTAACAAATAAAGCCTTCTAAAGTATAAGGGAGACTTTTAAAATGTATGATTGTTTTCCTTTTTATTTATCAATTCTTTAATTTTAATTGAATGTCTTGAAGTTAAGCTTTAAAAAGTATATGTAAATAGATAGATAGGGAGATTTCAGTATGTTTAATATGACAGAAAAAGAGAAATTAGCGTATTTAATAGCTAAAAAAGCACATCAAGGTCAAGTCGATAAAGCAGGTGTTGACTATATTAATCATCCTCTTAGTGTCGCCTCTAAACTTGATGATGAAAAATTAAGAATCATCGCTCTTCTTCATGATACAGTCGAGGATAGTGATGTCACACTAGAGTATTTAGCAAAATATTTTGATCAAGATATTGTTGAAGCAATTGATGCGATGACGCATAGAGAAAATGAAGACTATGAAACCTATTTAAGAAGATTAAAAAAGAATCCTTTAGCCTTTAAAGTAAAGCTAAAGGATATTGAACATAATACGGATTTATCGCGATTTAAAAATCCTACAAAAGAAGATTATTTACATATTGGAAAATATTATTATGCTTTACAAATTCTTTTTGAAGATGAAGATTAACATTCAATTTTAGAAAATCTTTTGATTCCTTTGGTGAATAATAAACCTAAAATAATTGAACATAAAATAATCATAAAGATTAGTGATAAAATAAAGGAAACAAGCGAATTAATCATAACATAACTTAAAACCATAATGACTCCTAAAAAGATACTAGCAATCGTAGTGAATAATATTGTGAAGCCTACAGAGCCAGAATTTTTCATGGCGACTCTTTCGTTTGTCCAATCTAAGCGAGGAAAATAAATATTCATGAATAGGCCTAAAGATTCCGCGAATAACACTGTAAATTGAGGTACTACAAGAGTTAATAATATTAAAAATACATCGTTATGTTTAGAAAAGATGATAGCAATAATCGAAGCAATTAAGGTAGAACTTCCTATTACACTATGAGCGACGATAAGTTTACTTTTAATGAAAGCTTTTATATCAATAGGAAAAGCCTTTAAAATCCAAAAGTTTTTACCCTCTAAAGAGATGGAAAAAGAAGTCATTGGAGCAATTGTTGAAAGATAACAAATTAATATAGGATAAACAATGCCAAAGACATTTTGTATTTCATTTAATTCTGTCTCGGATTCTGCCATATTTGGAATTTGTATAGAAAAGAAGACGATTAAAAATAAAGTAACAAAACTTCCTACTAGACTATTTAATAAGATTAAGGCAGAAGAGGTCATCGCTTTATAATCTTTCTTTATAAAAGTAGTTAATTGAGATGAACTAGTTATCTTTTCTTCCTTTTTCTTTTTAATAACATGTTCTTTATGTCTAGCATGGAAATAATGATACGTTTTAGAGATTAATAAGACGATTACAAATCCTAATCCAATATTTAAGGCGATATATAAAATGATAAATAAAGGATTTAAATCAAAAAAGCCAAATTGGATGATATATAATAAAGGATATATCATCATATATAAATTCTTTTGGGTAAGCATTTCTTCAACGACAAAAGTATTTCCTCCCGCGGAGTCTATTTCACCTTCCGCGGCGTCTATTCCACTTTGAAATGAAGTCATAAAGATAAAAGCAAAGAGGATAATAATTAGAGCAAAAAGGAAAATCGATTTAACGGTATTCGAAAAAGGAATCTTTTTTTCCACATAAGTGATTAAAAGAGCAAGTAATGAAGCAAGTAAAATTGGAACAATAGGAATGAATATAAATAAAGGAATAATGAAAACAAAGAAGATGGGGTTAATTATTCCATATAAAATAAATCCCATCACAAGGGTTAAAATTGTAAAAGTTAAATTGTATAGATAGATTACTGCAAGTTTACTATAGATAATTGTTGTATCTTTAAGAGGAAGAGATGCTAAAAAATCATAATCCTTATTTGAATAGACAAATGATTTTACTTGTAATATCGAAAATACTAGTAACATAACACTTGTCATAGCTATTGAAGAGATAATAAAATCTCCATATTGAAAGGGATTATCAGTGGTTGAATAAATAAAATAATTTGCTATTGCATCTGTAGAAAATGCAAAAAAGAATAAAACCGCGCCAAAAATTAAAAAAATGACATAAGATAAGCTATTTTGCTTTTTTTGTTTAGAAGAAGAAAAGTCAAAAATCTCTTTAACTTGGACTTTTAAAAGCGAAAGAAAGTTAGTCATGGTCAGTAATCTCCAAGAAGAGACTTTCTAAGCTTTCATCTTTTAAGATATTATCAATGAGTCCACAGCAAATGATTTTTCCATCTTTAATAATTGCAATTTTATTACATAATTTTTCTACAACCTCTAAAACGTGGCTAGAAAAAAAGATGGAGTTTCCGCTTTCTACATATTCTTTCATCATTTCTTTTAACATAAAGGAGGCTTTAGGATCTAAGCCTACAAAAGGTTCATCAAGAATCATAAGTTTAGGATGATGAACAAACGCTCCAATGAAGGCAATCTTTTGTTTCATACCATGGGAATACGATTTAATTGGTTCATTTAAATGTTCTTCCATTTCAAATTTTTGAGCATAAAAATGAATTCTTTCCTCTCGTTCTTCTTTATTTACACCATAAATGTTACAAATAAAATTGATATAACCTAATCCAGTTAAATGGGAATATATATCGGGATTATCTGGAATATATGCCATCATTTTTTTACATTCAATTGGATTTTCTTTAATGGAATATTCATCTAAACGAATATCTCCTTCATCAAAATCATGAATACCTACAATGGCTTTAATAGTCGTAGATTTACCTGCACCATTAGGGCCTATAAATCCAAATAAATCTCCATTTTCAATAGTTAAATTAATATTATCACAAGCCTTTTTACCCTTTTCATAGCTTTTTGATAAATTGATAATTTGTAACATAATTTTACCTCCAACATAATTTTATAATAATAGGGTATAAAATTACAATAGTTCTTTGCACAGTGTTGTTTTTTCTAGTATAGGAAATTAAAAATTGTTATAATAACCACAGAAAGGATTG
>CANQTY010000047.1 GCA_947626895.1 uncultured Bacilli bacterium | reverse complement strand
TTTTTTTTAATTTTAAGATTACTTATTCATATTAAATAGATATATAAATAATTGAATCAATAGATTATGATTTCCAAATATGGTAAATTCGCCATATTTGAAATTATTAAAGAAAATCTTTATAACATAAGTTATAATACTTTTGAAAGAAGAAATTGATGAACTTAAATCTAAATATGGCGAATTCGCCATATTTGAAATAAAAGAAGAGGAGTATTATGTTAGAAATCAAATTAAATGTCATTCAAACCACCTTAGAGGATCAAAAAGCCGAGAATATTGTCACTTTTGATGTTAGTGATCGCTCCCCTTTTTTTAATTACTTTATTGTCGCTACGGCAAGAAGTGAAAGACACCTTCATGCTCTTGCAGAACATATTGAAGAAGAACTTGCTAAATCTCAAATTGAAATTAAAGGAATTGATGGAAAGAATTCTTCACATTGGATTATCGTCGATTGTGGAGATGTCCTAGTCCATTTATTTGATGAAGAAGAAAGAAAAAGAATTGACTTTAATAGCTTATTAAATGGTAAACCAAATGAAAAAGAAGATTAATTTAATAATTATCGCTATGGAAGAAGAATTAAATGAAGTTCTTCCCTTACTAAATGATTATCAAGTAAATCATGATGATTTAGGTACTTATTATACTTTTTCTAAAAACGAAGAAGATTATCTTCTGATTTTAGGTAAGGTAGGGAAAGTTGCCACAGGTTTAACTTTAGGAAAGATCTGTGAACGTTATGAAGTTAAAAAAATCTTTAATATGGGAACAGCTGGAACATTTAAAGATGATATTGATGTAGGGGATGTTATTATTGCTAGTGTAGTGCAATATCATGATGTTGATGTCACAGGGTTTAATTATGCGTTAGGTCAAATACCTAGTAATCCTCCTTATTATACTTTTAATCATCCTTCAATTAATGTAGAAGAATTAAATAAAGAAAGTAACTTTAAAGTATATCTTGGTAAAGTCATTTCAGGGGATACTTTTATCACATTAAATAATGTTAATAAAATTGATAAAGAAATTCTTCAAGATGCCTTATGTGGGGAAATGGAATCAGGAGCAGTCGCTCAAGTTTCCTATATATTAAATATCCCTTGTGTAATCATTAGAACTATTTCTGATCATGTTTATAAAAAAGATAATGCATTAGACATGGATCAAAACATAAAATTAGCATCCCATAATGGTGCAATGGTACTTTTAAGACTCCTATAAGCACTAGTAGAAAATTAGTAAATAATTAGTAGATAGAAAGTAAAAGCTATCTGCTTTTTATTAGACAAAAAAATCGAATTTAAATAATAGGGAAGAGAGAAGTGATCCACAACCAATTTCACCAGTCAATATTGGCTAGTATTAAATTAGTAGATATTTAGTAATAAATAAGTTTTCTTTCAAACTATAAATTTTTGTCACTTGATCGCTCTTCTTGTCATAAAAAATGAAAATCCGTCAAATCTGCACCGAGATTTATCAAGGTGATTAATTAATCATCTCGATGTAAAATTTGACGTTTTCGCTAAATAGGGAAAAGTATCCCTATGAGGTCATGAAAGACACAATTACCCCCAAAAATGGGGTTTTCAACACTTTTAACAAGAAATATATAGCACTTCGCATAATTGTCATTATGTAAACCAAATGAAATAAAAAGGCTAAATATAGGCGTTTTTAAATATGCCTAATTTTAGGGTAGAAATTGATTTTTGAAATAATTTATCCACTTATCCACAATAAGAAAAAAGTCGACTACTACTTAATATATACTAATTATCTACTAGATAACTACTAATTAAGTATAATCGACTTTTTTTGTATTTTTGTTATGATTCTATTTTAGTAACTCTTCAATTACTGTTCCAATTTGTTCTTCTTCTTTTTGAAGGTTAAAGTTTTCAATGATGGTTCGACCCATGTCTGCAAAGGAGAGTCGATCATCAAGACACTTCCCTTCTCTAATTCCTTTTGAGTAGAAAATCATTGGTACCTTTTCTCTAGTGTGATCTGTTCCTTTATAGGTTGGATCATTTCCATGGTCCGCGGTGACGATTAATAAGTCATCTTCATTTAAGTAAGTCATGAGTTCTTTTAATCTTACATCAAATTCTTCAATGGCCTTTCCATAGCCTAATGGATTTCTTCTATGACCATATTCAGAATCAAATTCAACTAGGTTAACAAAACATAGTCCTGTAAAATCTCTTTTAGCTTCTTCAATGGTCTTTATCATTCCATCATCATTAGAAACTGTCTTTTGAGTTTTACTTACTCCCTCGCCATTAAAGATATCACTGATCTTCCCTATACAACTTACTTCATATCCATGATCTTTTAAGGTATCCATATAGGTTCTTCCAGATGGAGATAAGGCATAATCATGTCTTCCTGATGTTCTTTTAAAATTTTCTTTTGATGTTCCTACATATGGTCTAGCGATTACTCTTCCCACTAACCAATCTTTTCTCATACAAAGTTCTCGAGCAATAGAACAATATTTATAAAGGTCCTCTAAGGGGACACTTGCTTCATTCGCGGCGATTTGAAGAACACTATCCGCGGATGTATAGACAATGAGTGAGCCATCACGTGTTTGTTCTTCACCTAGTTCTTTAATGATTTCAGTTCCAGAAGCGGCTTTATTTCCGATTAATTTCTTCCCTGTTCTTTTTGATAGTTCATCCATTAATTCTTTTGGAAATCCTGTATCGGTAAAGGTTAAGAAAGGTTTAGTCGTATAAATTCCCATCATTTCCCAATGCCCTGTCATTGTATCTTTTCCATTTGAAGCTTCTTTTCCCTTACAAACGAAAGAATGAGGATGATTTACTTTACTTGTTCCTAAAATTTCATGATCTAAATCATATAATCCTAAGGAATTTAATGTTGGAATATTTAATCCATTACATTTTTGTGAAGTGTGAACAAAGGTATTTGTTCCTTCATCATCAAACTTTTTCGCATCATCCATCGCTCCGATTCCAAGCGAATCCATGACAATCATAAATACTCTTTTATATTTCTTATAGTTCATTTTTGTTACCTCTTTTCTTTATTTTAACCTATTTTCGCTTCATATACAAATCATAAGAAGCAATAATTCTTTTCGTCGAAATATGTGTATATAATTCTGTTGTTTTAATATTTGTATGTCCTAATAAATCTTGAACAAGGCGAAGATCTGCTCCTCCATCAAGAAGATGAGTAGCAAAAGAATGTCTTAATGTATGAGGGGATATTTCTTTATTTATTCCTGCATTTAAGGCATATTTTTTAATTTGTTTCCAAAAGAATTGACGAGATAAGGGTTCTCCTTTTTTGGATAAAAAGAAATATTTTGAATTTTTATATTTATTTAAAGATTTAAATTCATTGTAATATAACTTTAAATAAGAAGAAGCAAAATCACCGAAAGGAACCATTCTTTCTTTACTTCCTTTTCCTTTTATGCGGACGATATTATCTTGTAAATTGATATTTTTCGTTTCTAAAGATAATAACTCGGATACTCTTAATCCTGAAGCATACATCAATTCAAGCATAGCTCGATCTCTTATTCCTTCAATTTTTGACATATCAACTGCTTCAAAAAGAGCCTCAACTTCTTCACTTTCTAATACTGAAGGAAATATTTTTAAGGGTTTAGGAAGTTCGATTTTATCACTATATTTATCGATGATTTTTTCATCTTGTAAGAAGCGATAAAAAGAGCGTATCGTTGATACTCTTCTGATGATTGTTTTAGGAGAATTTCCTTTATTTGCCATAGAAATAATAAAATAATCTATATCACTATTTTCTAAATAATTAGCAAGTTTTACATCTCTTAAACTAGCAAAAAAGAATTTTAAATCATCTTCATAATCTAAAATTGTGGTTTTTGATAAACCCTTTTCGACGATTAAATATTGGAAAAATAATTCTTTTGCATCGTTTAGTTCCATTTATTTACCTCGTTTTTTTAGTAAGTCTTTTGCAGTCATAAAGACGTCTTTTTCCATCTTTTTATTGAGATTTTTAATTAAATATTGAATAGATTTATCTTCAATATGTTCTTCATCAAATAAAGAAATTTGGACATAATAAGAATCTTTTTTATGTAAAGAAGATATACCAATTCCGATAAGACGTAAAGGTTCCCCTTTCCAATGGGTATCGAGTAAATCTAGCCCTTTTTGTAAGATGATTTCTTCTTTTTCAATAGGGGTAGTATATGTTTTAGATCGTGTGGTCGTATGAAATTCTCCATCTCGTAAAGTGATATGAATAGTTAACCCTACCATATCATGTTTTTTTAAAGATTGGGCTACATCATGCGCTTGTCTAGATAAGGAATCTTTGATTTCTTCATATAGCGCGGTATCATATAAAAATGTTTCCGAGGAAGATATAGATTTAGGATCTTCTTCTTCAGTGATGACTTCATCATTTCCTATTCCTAATAAATTATTTTTATAAGATTCATAAGCTTTTCCTAAGATATGTTTAACTTCATAAGAATCATTTTTGGCAAAATCTCCAATAGTATTAATTCCTAAAGCAATTAATTTTTCACTTGTTTTCTTCCCTATTCCATAAAAATCGGAAATTGGCAATGGATATAAAAGCAAAGGAATATCTTTCTTACGGATAATTGTTATTCCCATTGGTTTTTTATAATCTGAACCCATTTTCGCTAAAAATTTTGTCGTTGATATTCCTATAGAACAACCTAAACCTAGCTCTTTTTTAATATGTAGTTGCATATTTTTTAAATATTCAATAGGCTTTTTAACTTCTTTTAAAGCTAGAGTCATATCAACAAAACATTCATCAATAGAAACAGGCTCAATGATTGATGAATAATGTTCTCTAATTAAATCAAAAAATTTAGATGATAAGTCTTTATAATAAGCAAAATCGGGTGGTAAAAGAATTAAAGAAGGACATAATCTTTTTGCTTGATAAATAGGCATAGCACTATGCACCCCATATTTTCTTGCTTCATAAGAGGCAGTAGAAATTACACTTCTTCTTGAATCATCTCCAATAGCAAGAGGTAAACCCTTATATTGAGGATAGCGAAGAAGTTCTGCCGAGGCAAAAAAAGCATTTAAATCGATATGCATGATAATTTTAGCCATATTTATCCTTTTATTATAAATTATTTAATTTTCTTTTATTTAACCGATATAGCGATTATTTTGAAATTGACCGCGTTCAATCTTTCCATTTGCGTAAAAATAAGTTCCATATCCTTCACGATTATTATGTCTCCATTCTCCTATATAACGATCCGTGATATTTCCATCTTTATCATGCCAGAAATACATTCCCCATCCATGGCGTTCTCCATTCATAAAAGTACCTTCATAATAATCTCCAGAAGCAAATTCCATATTTCCCCATCCATAGAGAGCATTTTCAATGAAATCACCATAATATATCGTGCCATTATTCCATTCAAAATAGCCAAATCCATGGCGTTTTCCTACGGAAAATTCGCCGATATATAGATTATTATTATTCCAGCTTAATTTACCAAATAGTGTCGGAGCATATTCTACATGGTATTCTCCATTTATCCGACTAGAATTAGCTATAAATGCAACACCAACATAACGACCATTATCATAATTAAATTGTTTAAAACATGCTTCATAAAATCTTTGCATACCCGTTGCACAAGTTTTTTTATACACATATTCCATGATTTCTAAACCTAAACCAGTGATATTATATTTTAATTCAGACTTTGCGGCATTTGGATCTTTTTTAAAAACTTTAAAAGTTTTATTTTGATAATTATATACCCAAAAAAATCCAGCAGGATCCCCATTTTTATTAGGATACATATATATAAATTCATTGTTTTTAGGAAAAATATATTTAACAAATGCTCCACCGATGCTCACATCTTTTGTATTATTTACATAACTTGTACTATCTTCATTTGCTCGATATTCATAAGTAATCGGATTTTTAATATTATCAGTTTCTCCGACAAAAGTATAATATCCTTCACGTGCTTCCCAATAATCAGCACAAAAAGTAGGATTATCTTCATCATCGAGATATTCCATTGTCATGGGACTAATTCTATGTTTATAAATCATATAAAATCTCCTTTTTTTCTTTAATTTTAGCATAAAAAAAGTACCCATTCAATATGGCACTATGATGAGAATTTCTTGTTTTAAATTATAATTGTTCTAATAAAGTAGCATTTGTTTTTTATAGGATTTTTTGACTAACGAATCTAAATTTTTTTCTAAAGTCGCTTTGATAAGTCTTTTTAATAAGTAATTGATTCAATTTTAAGATTCTATTTGTTTTTATATTTTCCCTAAATTTAAGTAACTTTATTAGTTAACTTGATTTTATATTTTCTAATGGTTAAGATAATAACAAGAGGTTTAAATTATTATGACTATTAAAGATTTACATCAACATAATTCATTTAAAAATATTGATGAATTTATTAAAAGTATGCCATCTAAAAAAACGTTTAATCGTCGAGGGGATTTAATGAGTAATCTATCTGACGGAAATCGTTTAGCAATTCTTTGGATCTTACTTCATAGTACAGAATGTGTCTTTAATATTGCAAAAATATGTAATATCTCTTCCCAATTAGTGTCTTCTAAGTTAAAGGATTTAAAAAAAGCTGGAATTGTTATACCAGAACGTCATGGTAAAGAAGTATATTATCACTTCTCCGATTCTGAAGATGCTAAATTCTTAAAAAGTATCTTAGAGCAATTAGAAAAAATTAAGTAATTAAAAATAGATTGAATATTTTATCAATTTACAAACAAAAACCATCAAAAGATATTGCTAATGATGGTTTCTTTTATTTTTATATCTGCTATTTTTTAATTTCCCAATGACCAGACTTAGAAGGACCTATAAAAAATATTTTTTCACTATTTTTCATAATTCTTTTTATGGTGGAAAGTGATATGTTTAATGCTTTAGCTATGTTGTTTTTCGAAATTTTAGGATTTTCTTGTATTAATAAAATTATTTTTTCTTCAATATTTAGGGGTTCATTTTTCTTGTTTTGGGGTTCATTTTGGGGTTCATTTTTCTCAATATGGGGGTCAAATAGTTCATTTAAGGGTTCATTTTGGGGTTCACTTGAAATTATATGACTTTGCATAACTTCTTTATCAAAAGGAAGAGTTACAATTACATAATCATCAGAGATTGTAAATGCTTCTTTACCATAATTTTTAATAATGCTAGGGACTCCATGTCCAGTCCTTTCTGTATAGTTTAAATCACGCATAATTCGCATTAATGATTCACTTCTTGGTCTACTTATACCTAAGAAAAAGTCTTCTTTTGTTTGGCCAATTGGTAGTCCACCATAAGACATAATTTCAAAGCGATTGTCAAATCGATAAATGATAGGTATACGATTATTAATCCAATCGTTATTAATTATTGCATTGTAAACGGCCTCTCTTAAGCAATCCATATTTACAAGTTTCTTATCTATTCTTTTAGCACCAACAATTTTGGACATACCAAAATTTTCTGCCTCTAAGCGATTAAATAATCTTTCAATCGCGGTAATTATGCATTGATTTCCAAAATCAATGGTTTCACCAAAACTAGCTTTATCTACCCCATGAAATCTAGCATAAATTAAACCAATATGATTTTCATCAGATAAAAGTTCTGCAAGTTTATTAAAGGATCCATCTTTAGTTTGCAAATTTAAATTTTGTACTAATGTATCTTCATTTAAATGATATCCATTGCTATCATAATAAATTCTAAGTTGGTTAAACGTAATGGGAACATATTTACTTTCAAGTTCTATCAGTTCGTCACTTTTCTTTACATTACGAATAAATCCTTTTTCGATTTGCTCTTCGCTCATTCCTCTGGATGTTGTACCTATTCTTATAAAACAACCAGCAGAACTTCTCCCATATTTTTTGATATAATATAACGAATTTCCTTTTTTAACATCTACTTTGATAATGATTTTTCCTTCTTCATAAATGGCTGAATAGTGAATAAATTCTTGTGCATTAGGTAAAATTGAATCACTAATGATATCTGCAATTTTCTTCATGATTTTATCAACTTGTTCAACACCTACAATATTACCATGATCATCAATACCAATATAGATTGTGCCATCATGTGTATTTAAAAATGCAACAACTTCTTTTTCAAAAGAATCGTTAAGTGTTCTTTTTAATTCTATTTTTTCAGTTTCGAAGTATTTCATAATTTCACCACTTTAAATTCGCTTTCTATCAATTATCTTACCACATATTTATTGCTTTTGGTATTCTTTAAATAATCGATTTAAATGTAATTATAATTTTAATATTGCAATTTGAAATCATTAAGATATTTATAGAAGTATCTAAACGAGAATATCTTTTTGATACATTCAAATTGATATAAAAGACTGATTCATTCATAAATCTTGTTATTTCATCATGATAAAAGGTAACATTTTGATACAATGCACGTAGGTTAAAGGCAAAAGAACCATCAAAATCATATAGCTAGTGGTGGTTTATCAAATAGATTTCAAGAAAAAATATATAACTAAGATAAAAAATAAATAGTACACTAAGTGGAAGTTAGTTAAATTGTAATTTGACGAATAGCATGTGCTGTTATAATCGTATAGCAATATGAGTTAATTGTTATTATTATATTTTCAATCTTACAATACCAATTTTCCCCGTTTAAATATATTACAATTTTGTTCTAAATCTTTATTTTTACAATAAACTACTACATCATTTGTATCTATTTTTAGATTTTTTTAATTTTCTTACGCTACAGTGAGAATTTAAGCATTCTTTTTCATAAAAGTTCCGTTCATCTATATTATCAATCCTTAATAATTCACAGTAATGAGACCAACTTAATTTTCCAGACACTGTCTGAAATTTTGGATAAGTTATATAGAATTTACGCATATTAAATAAATTACTAACAGAAAAACCCGATCCTAATATTTTTCTTAACTCTTTAGAAAGCTCTTTTATAACTTGTTGTCCATATTCAGCCTTAATGTTGCCATTTTGTTCGTTTTCAACAATAATTCTTCCAACACTCCAATATGCATATAGCAAAGTATTATTTACTTCAAAAGCAAACTTTTTTCTAGCATATTTACTATCCTTTATGAATTAGGTAAACATACTCTTACTAATTTATATTTTCATTTAAAATACTTATCATATAAATAAAAACAAATTGATATTAAAGTCATAATATCAATCTGGTTATTTCATCATGGCAAAAAAAGTTCCATTTTGATACAATGCAAATAGTTGCTCGCAAGGGACACAAATGTAAGCGGATGCACATAGGCTATAAGCAAACAAAAAATCAGCAAAGTTATAAATTTTCATTTTAATCTATAATAATAAGTAGATTTACCTCTTCCTTCTTTCTTTAATTCACCTAATTCTACAAGTTTTTTTAAAGAGCCTTCAATACTACTTATACTAAGAGATGGACATAGTTCTCTAATATCTTGCTTTTTAAATCGACCAATTTTATTCATAGATGCACGTCTTACCATTTCTATTGCAGGTAATTTTGTTTCCACAAGAGCAAATCGATCATCAAAATCTTTATATGCTGACAAAATGATTCCAAGTAAATATTTAATAAATGGAACCACATCATCTTTTTCTTCATGCCATCCAACTTGTGATTGACGTAAAGAATCATAGTATAAATCCTTGTTTTTGGCTATTTTTGTTTCTAGAGATATAAACTTACCTACATAAAAGCCATTGCGATATAGAAGTAAGGTTGTTAACAATCTACTCATTCTTCCATTTCCATCATTAAATGGATGAATACATAAGAAATCATGAATAAAAATAGG
>CANQTY010000046.1 GCA_947626895.1 uncultured Bacilli bacterium | reverse complement strand
TATTTTTTTAAACTTTAAAAAGATATTCGAATTTCAAAATGACATATGCTAAAATAAGCCGTGAGATGATGAATATGAAAGTAAAAAACACGCAAATTATTAACAAACATTTTGATGAAGAAAGAGCCTTATTCCAAAGTAAATCTTGTTTAGTCAAAGATTGTACTTTTGATAAAGGAGAATCTCCTTTAAAGGAAAGCGAAGATATTAGACTAGAAAATTGTACTTTTTCTTATAAATACCCCTTATGGTATTCAAAAGATATCGAAGTAAATCATACTACCTGGAATGAAATGGCTCGCGCAGGAGTTTGGTATACCAAAAACATCAATGTAATCGATGCGATGATTATCGCTCCAAAAAACTTCAGGAGATGTGAAAAACTTACATTAAAAAATGTCAAGTTTCCAAACGCTTTAGAAACATTATGGAATTGTAAAGATATCGTATTAAATAATGTCGAGATTCATGGAGATTATTTTGGCATGAATTGTAAAGATATTTATGTAGATCATTTAACCGTGGATGGTAATTATTGCTTTGATGGGGTTAAAAATGTTGAGATTCATCATGCCAAATTAAATACGAAAGATGCCTTTTGGAACTCTAAAAATGTCACCATTTATGATTCTTACATTTCAGGAGAATATCTAGGTTGGAATTCAAAAAATCTCACCTTCATTAATTGCACGATAGAAAGTTTACAAGGACTTTGTTATATTGAAAACTTAGTGATGAAAAATTGTACATTTATCAATACCACCTTAGCGTTCGAATATTCCTCTTGTGATGTAGAAATCAATGGGGATATTGATAGTATATTAAATCCCTCTTCTGGAGTGATAAAAGTCGACCATATTAAAGAATTAATAATTCAAAAAGATAAAATTGATCCATCTAAAGTAAAGATTATTTGTGATCATATCGATGCTTATTTAGATGAACCTCATTTCTAGGAGACTATATGAAATATTCTTTTGATCAGATAACGAATAGAAAAAATACTTTTTCTTTAAAATGGGATGTAAAAGAGCACGAACTTCCTATGTGGGTTGCAGATATGGATTTTAAAACCTCTCCTGCGATTATTAAAGCATTAAAAAAGAAAGTAAATGAAGGGATTTTTGGTTATTCTATTATTCCTGATGAATGGTATAACGCTTATATTTTTTGGTGGAAAAAAAGACATCATTTTACTATCAAAAAAGAATGGCTTATCTTTTCTACTGGTGTAGTTGCCTCCATTTCAAGCATGGTAAGAAAATTAACTACTCCGAACGAAAACGTGGTGCTTTTAACTCCCGTTTATAATATCTTTTTTAATTCCATCATCAATAATGGATGTAGAGTTTTAGAATCTAATTTAATTTATAAAGATGGTGAATATTCGATTGATTTTGAGGACTTAGAAAATAAATTAAAAGATCCTCAGACGAGTTTAATGATTTTATGTAATCCCCATAATCCTATAGGAAAAATATGGTCAAAAGAAGAATTAAATAAAATTAGTGAATTATGTGATCAATATCATGTCAGCGTAATTTCCGATGAAATTCATTGTGATATTGTAGATCCCGATAGTGAATACATTCCTTATGCCAGCGTATCAAAAAAGGCTTTAGAAAATAGCATTACTTGTTTATCCCCATCTAAGGCTTTTAATATAGCAGGACTTCATTCTTCCGCGGTCGTTATTCCAAATGAAATATTACGTCATAAAGTATGGAGAGCATTAAATACAGATGAAATAGCAGAACCCAATGCCTTTGCTATGAATGCCACGATTGCAGCTTATAAAAAGAGTGAAAAATGGTTAAATGAACTCAATCAATATATCTACAATAACAAGCAATACGCAAAAGCATTTTTAGAAAAAGAATTACCTATGTTAAGACTTGTTCCCTCAAAAGCAACTTATTTATTATGGATAGATTGTTTTCACATTTGTGAGGATACCTCTCCGCTTTTAGAATATATTCGTAAAGAAACAGGTCTATATCTATGTGAAGGAAAAGAATACGGACTGTGTGGTAAATCCTTTATAAGAATGAATATTGCTTGTCCATTAACTACTTTAAAAGATGGATTATCACGTTTAAAGAAAGGAATCGATTTATATGTCAAAAATCATCAATAATGAAGAAAAAATGCTTCATGGGGAGCTATATAAAGTCGATGAAAATCTTGAAAATCAAATGAAAAAGCGTCAATTGATTATCAATGAGCTCAATTTAAACAAAGACTTAACTAAAGAAAAGAAGATAGAAATTTATAACAAATTATTTGGATCATACGGAAAAAATTTTGTTTTAAATCCCCCATTTTATTGTGATTATGGAAAACATATCTACATGGGAGATGATGTTTATATTAATTATGATTGCATCTTTTTAGACGTAGCACCAATTAAGATAGGTAATCGCGTATTTATCGCTCCAAGAGTATCGCTATATACAGCAGGACATCCTATTGATAAAGATATTCGCAATGAATATCTTGAATTTGGTAAACCTATCACCATTGGAGATGATGTTTGGATTGGCGGAAACGTCGTCATTAATCCTGGTGTTACCATTGGAAATAATGTTGTAATCGGCTCAGGAAGTGTTGTTACAAAAGATATTCCTAGCGATGTTGTCGCGCTAGGAAATCCTTGTAAAGTCTTAAGAAAAATCACTGAAGAAGATCATCTTTACTGGCAAAACTTAAAGCAAAAATATTATGAATAAAGCTATTTAATAATGCTTTTTATTTTGTCTAGCTAAAAACTTTTTCCATAATTCTAAATCTAAATGATATTCAAATAAGAAAGGTTCTTCTTGGGGACCTGTTTGGGTTTCATCATAAATGATATCCTCTGGAGACATTTCATTTAAAATATCTTTTTGTTTTTCAATTGGTGTTTGTTCTTTTTTCATAAATACCTCCTTCGACTAGTATCGACAAAATTCGACAAATTATGTCAAATTTTTCTTTTTAAGCAAATTATGGGAAAAAATTGAAGTATTTTTGATTTTGCTATAAACTAATTCTTGCCTAGGGAGGGTTTAGTTTTATTCATGGAAGAGATTGAACAAAACCAAAACGAAGAATTAACTGAAGAAAAAGAGCCAAAAAAAGAGGAAAAAGCTCTTGTTTTGGATTTTTATAAAGTTATTTTTATCTACCTTATGGGTGGTTTAGTTGGAACTTTATGGGAAACTCTTTTTAACTTTATCAAAGTAGGACAATTTGTTTATTGTAATGGTACAATCTTTACCCCATTTAATTTTGTATATGGAATAGGTGCAGTTGCAATTTCCGTGTTTTTAAGAAACTTTAAGAAGGTTTGGCAAGTCTTTTTAGTCGGTACACTTGTCGGAGGCGTTACCGAATATACTCTTTCCTTTCTTGAAGAGAAGATTATCGGGGGACGATCTTGGGATTATAGCAATGAATTTTTAAATATCAATGGTAGAATTACGATACCGTTTTGCCTCTTTTGGGGTTTATTATGCGTGATTGTAATTTTCTTATTATATAAGCCTATTTTGAGATTTACCGAAAAATTCCCCCAGAAGATATTTCATATTGTTATGATTGTTTTATTAGTCATCGTCGTGATTGATATGATTTTCTCGCTTGGTGCCATCTTCCGTTATGCACAAAGAGCGCAAGGAATACCTGCAAACGACCCATTATCCCAATTCTTTGATGCACAATTTGATGATGAATTTATGAAAATACGTTTCCCATCGATGGATTTTAGTGCTAAATAGGAGTTTATATGTTTGTAATTCATGAAAAAGATAGAATCATAAGGGAAACAAAAGATTATTATAGTCACCAATTAGATATAGAATACTTTATTGAAATTCGTGGAGAAAAAACTTATTTTAATTATTTAGAATTGCTAGAGAAATATCATCTTTGTAAAACGTTTGAAAACGTCTGTTTATTAGACCAATATGCGCAAGAATTAAATGCTTTATGTTTTACTTATATTTGTCTTTATGAAGATTATTTAAAAGAAGCTATTTTTTATGATGAACAAACCATTACTTATTCTTCTTTAAATAGAATGTGTATTCCAAACTTAATTACCATCATCACCGATGATGAATACTTAGAAAAAGAGATTCTTCCAAATTCTTTAAATCTCAAATTGCTCAATACCTTTAGAAAAAATGTTTTAGAACATTCTTTAATTGAAGCAAAATCAAGGAAAGAAGAAATCATTAATTTTATTGAAGCATTACCCAAAGAATTAAAAGAAAGTTTTATTAATAAATTAGAAAATTTAAATAAACGCTTTTCCTCTTTAGACGATATATCCACATTTTCCCTGTAGTAAATTCCCCCTTTATTCGGATATAATAGAGGTGAGGTAATAATGAAGCCAAAAACAAAACAAATTTTAAAAAGCATCGGTAAACTTCTCTTTGGTGTTCTTGTTATAGTCGCCTTTTTTGCCGTATTAATTTTAACCTTCCATTTTGGTTTTGGAATTACTTGGAACGATTTAACAAATCAAGAAAAGATGCAAGAATTTATTAAATCTACAGGTTCTTGGGGAAGAATCATCTTTATTTTAATTTCTTTTTTACAAGTTACTTTTGTTCCCATTCCAGGCATGGTCACAATTCTTGCAGGAAATTATCTATTCGGTTTAGTGGAATCTTTTATCTTATCTTATATAGGAATGTTAATTGGCTCATTTGTAGCCTTTTTCTTAGGAAGAAAGATTGGTCGACCTTTTGTCAATTGGGTTGTCGGAGATAAAAATACCGTGGATATGTATTTAAAAAAGCTTAAAGGGAGGGAGCTTGTCTTATTCTTCTTTATGTTTTTACTTCCCTTTTTCCCTGATGATTTACTTTGTTCTGTCGCAGGCATTACATCCATTTCTTGGTTTGCTTTTATTATTTTACAAGTCATTACTCGCTTTACCTCGATTGGAGGTACCCTTTTATTTATGTCCGGGGAATTTATTCCCTATTCAGGATGGGGTGTTCCTGTTTTAATCATTTTAGGTATTCTCGCGGGAATTCTTTTTATCATCTCTTATAAATATTCTGATAAGATTAATCACTTCTTAGAAAACTTATCTACAAAAATTACAAATCTATTTAAATCTAGGAAGAATAAAGCAAAACAAAAAGAAAAGATTTTAGAAAATTCTCAAGAAAATAACAATAATATTTCGCCAGTTAAAGAAGACGAAAAAAAAGATTAAATTTTTTGCAAGTTTTTTCATGCGAATTTCCTATTTTATATATAGGAGAGGAAATATGGAAAAAAAGGTTATATTATTTCAAAACGATGCTTTGATTCTCTTTGCAGACTATAAGGATCCTACATCCTTACCACCTGACTTTGAGATGGGGCTTTCCGTGAATATCACGATAAGAAAGCCTCAAGAAGAAGCACAAAAACCGTCTGAATAAGGCGGCTTTTGTTGTTTATATTAATTCACAAAGATATTCTTCTATATTTTTATATTCTATTTTACCAATGAAGGTGTCATTTCCGCGATAAAGCACACATTTTTTTATAATTTTACCAAAATAAAACTCAACATCCTTACATTTCTTTTCGTCGATTAAGTTTTTATATTGTTTTTCATCTACTTCCTTACTATGTTTAATTTCATACACTTCACAAGTTTGAAAAGAAGAATCTAAAATAACCATATCAAATTCTCCGACAGCAAATTGTAATTTCAATACTTCTTTAGTTGGTTTAGCTATTTTTGTTTCTAATAATATTATATCCTCGATCATTCTTCCTTGAATTCCATCGAGAATTCTATCTTTAATTCGCGTTCTTTCTTTTATTGGAATATTCATGAATAATTCATCTTGCATCAAAGCTTGAATTAGAGCTTTCGCTTGTGCATAACGCATCCCAGGTTGACTAAATAATGTCCTATATTGTAATTTTGATGATATGGGTATGGATTTAATTTCTAAATCAAGAGTTAAATCTAATAAATCAAGATATTCTTTAATTTCTTCTTGATGAATCTTTAAAAGTGGGACGATTTGTTCATCTTTATTTTTAATTTCTAAAGATTTTTTAATACGTTTTGTTACTTCTTCCTTATTAATATGATCTAAAACATCTGTTGGATTCAATTTATCACTTCTTAAATTTTTCGCGGATATTCCTAAATCATGAGAAATAAAATCTCTAGTTAAAACCTCTAGAGCAAAGCGATGATTCATATCTTCAATGATACGATTCACGCTACTGGTAAGTTCGTCATGCTCATATAAATCTTTTAAAGCTCTAAAATGTTCCTCATATTGATAGCATTTTAAAGAATGCTGAATGTTTTTTGCAATAGCACTATCAATGTATTCATCTGTACTTTTTTTTGAATCAAAAGGATTTGAATAATTATAATGAATTCCTCCAAGACTCATTGTGCCTCCAAGGCGAATATATTCATCAATTCCTTTTATTCCTAATACTTTTTCAAATTCGTGATAAGGAATAAAAGTAGTATGAATCAAAATAGTACGATCATAAAGTTGCTCATCTTGGGCAAACATAAAGCCTAAAGAATCTGTACCCGTTAAAATGATTTTCATATTACAAGAAGCAAAAACATCTGAAAATAAAGCGGCACCCTCAATAAAGTCATCCATTCTTGTCACTTCATCAATAAATATGTATTTATAGCCTAAATTTAATAATTTCTTTAAATCTTCATTCATTTGAGTTAAATTATTCCCATTTCTTATATCAATATAGGCACATCGCTCAAAATCACTTGATGACATAGATAAAATTGCTTGCTTCATTAAAGTTGTCTTACCTGTTCTCCTTAGACCATATAAAATTAAAACTTTATCTTGAATATCACTATATAAATAATCTTGAATTTGCTTAAAACAGTCTCTTTTTTTATACAATTTTACGCTATTGGCGAAAAGACGTAATTGATCTTTAATAATTACATTTGTCTTAAATGATAAATCATTTTCCCTTTTTCCTTGAGGCAATTGATTTTTTAATTTTTTAACTTTTTCTTGCAAAGTTCTTCTTTCTTCAATTAAAGGGAGTAAAGATTTCATAAGATTTTCATCGATATATTTGCTTTTCTTTTCCCCTTCCTCAACCCATTGAAGATAATATTTTATTTTACCCCTGATGCATTTCTTAGAAATATAACCTTTGGGAAGTTTTGCTATTTTTGCTTCTAAATCTAATAATTCTTCTCTTATTTCTTCTTCTTTCATAAGCTCTCCTATAATTGCATTTTCATGATAACCCCCATTTAATTTATTGTCAAGGGGTTATCAAGGGGTTACACTATTGACATCTAAAAAATTATCTTGTTACACTAAAAACTATGATAAATCATAAATTTATTGCTAAATGGAATAAAAAATTAGAAAATTAAATTACTAGGAGGATTATCCACATGAAAATGTCTAAAGAAGATCAAGAAATGTTAAAAGATTATGAAAAAGAATTAAAAGAAAAGAAATTATTAACCGATGAAGAAATTATAAAACTCATCGACGAAAAAGATGAAAACACTTATGAATGTTACCGTTTTTTATTAGAAAATTTCTTACCCTATGCATATGAAATTGCTTGTACATATCATCATCCTAAACTTACAAAACTAGATTTTATTCATGCCGCGAATGAAGGATTAGAATGTGCAATTACAGGTGGAAATTATCATGATTTAAAAAGTTTATATAAAACAATGGAGGAAGGAATTAAAACCTCAATTGAGTTAATTCTTTCTTATTTTGAAGAAAATGAATAGTGAACAAATTACTTGCTTTATAAGTCTTGGCACTACTTTAAGTTTTACAAAAACTGCAGAAAAGCTTTTTATTTCTCAATCTTCTGTTTCTAAAAAGATTGATGCTTTAGAAAGTGAACTTGGTTTTCTTCTTTTTAAACGTAACAAAAGATCAGTAATTCTTACTGAGAATGGTAAGAAAATGCTTTCCTTTTTTAAACGTTTCACACAAGAATTTAATGAAGAAAAAGAGGCATCCTTAGCGAGAATTCACCGTGAAGAAGGCATTATTAGAATTGGAGTAATCGAGGGATATAATATATCTTCTTATATTGCTTCTTTTCAAAATAGTTGTTCCTTTTTAGAATGTAGTATCGATTTTGATCGAATTGATATGTTAATGCAAAAACTTCAAGAAGAAGATTTTGATATCATCATTGGCCAATATAAAGGGATGCTACAATCCCAGGACTTAGCGCATTTAAATAACATTCATGTAGAACCTTTAAAAGAAATTAAAAGAATTATTTATTTTGCTAAATCAAATCCTTTATATAACTTATCCCCTCTTTCTATTAAAGATTTTGAACATCAACCCTTTTATATCGGTAGATCTAAAGTTGCTCTTCAAAATGCCCAATATATCTGTGAACAAGAGCATATAAAGCCTGAATTTAGGCCTACTTTACATCAAAGTACTATTGAATTTAAAGTATCATCTGGAAATGGTTTTGCTCTAGGGGATGATTTTTCAAGAATTAAAAAAGACAACGATTTTACTTATATTTATATTCCTTATAAGCAAATTGTAGGATATGCCTATAAAGAAGGAATTTCTTCAAAAAAGAAACATTATATTAAAGAGATTGTAGATATCTTCCAAAAGGAATAATTTATTCCATTTTAGAATAAATAATATGCCGATTTAATTCTTCTATTTTTATTTTTATTTCATTATGATGTACTTGGAGTTTTTATGGAACAAGAAGTTATAAACGAAACAAAAGAAAACGAATTAAGTGCAAGAGATGCAAAACGCCGTGAAAAGATTTTAAATGGCAATCTTTGGTTAGTGGTTTTTTCTATCTGTGCACCTTTATTTATCTATAATTTTTTTAATTCCTTATATAATTTTATCGATACCATTATGGTTTCAAATATTTCCGCGGAAGGAGTATCTTCTGTTGCGTCCATATCTCAAATTAAAGATTTATTTGGCGCAATCGGCTCAGGAATTTCTGGTGGAGCAGGAATTCTAATTGCCCGTTCTTTTGGCGCTGGAGATATGGAAAAAGGAAAGAAATACGTTAATGTTTTAACAACTCTTGCCTTTATTGTCGCCGCTTTTTTACTGATTGTTGTGATTCCTCTTGCTCAACCAATTCTTTTATTACTTGGTTATCCAGAAGAATTATTATCTATCGGTACAGGCTATTTTATGGTACAAATAGCAAATCTAGGCGTGGTTATATTTAACTCTTCATTTATTGCTATTCAAAAAGCAAAGGGAGATACAAAATCTATCTTCTTCTTAAATATTATTGCTATGTTAATTAAATTAGGATTAACTAGCTTATTTATTTTTGTATTTCGTGTACAAGATACAATCTATGTTGCTTTTGCAACTTTATCTTCACAAATTGTCTTATTTACTATTTTGCTTGTGATGATTAATCGAAAAGATAGTATTTTTAGAGTCAATTTATTCAAATTTTCTTTAAAAAAAGAATATGTTAAAAAGATTTTACTTCTTTCTATTCCTATTTTCTTTGGTAAATTCATCTTCTCTTTTGGAAAAGTTAGTGTCAATGCTATGTGTAAACAATATGGCCCTTTAGTGGTTGGTGCTCTTGCAGTTTCTAACAATATCTGTGGACTAGCAACCTCGCCGATCAACTCTTTCGAGGAAGGTGGAAGTACAATTGTTTCACAAAACTTAGGAAATAATAATCAAAAAAGAGCTTTAAAAGCTTTTGGTTGTAGTTTAGTAATTTCAACTTCTATAGGAATTATAGGATATATCTTAATTCGCTTTGTTTTCCAAGATAGTTTAATTCATCTTTTCGCTAGTGCAGATTCTAATAGTATGCAAACGGATGCAGAATATTTTATGTCTTTAATTAAATCGATTAATGATTATGATACTTGGTCAATTTTCTCTTTAGCAATTAATGCCGCGGTACTTGGAGTGCTTTTAGGATTTGGAAAAACTGGACTAGCAATGATTATTAATATTGCTAGAGTATTTGCCTTTAGAATCCCTGTTTTATGGTATTTTCAAACCTTCCATCCTGAGATGGGCGAAGAATGTGCAGGAATTTCTATGGGAATATCAAACATCTGTATAGCTATCATGTCATCGACTATTTTAATCATTTTCTTGCTCACTTTAAAACATAAAAACAGAGCACAAATTTCAACAAATTCATAGAAAAGGGTTAATTATTAATCTAAGTGCAACAAATGTTAATGAAAAAAATTTTCTAAAAAAAACAAAGAGAAAATAGGGAAAA
>CANQTY010000045.1 GCA_947626895.1 uncultured Bacilli bacterium | reverse complement strand
TATACTTATTGGTATGATCGAAATTCTTCTTTTGAAGTAAAACCTTTTTCTTATTCATGGGCGAGTTATACTTTTTTTGATGAAGGAAATCAAGAAAAAGCAGATGCCCATACTTTTATTCATGAAACAGGACATTTATTAGGGCTTGATGATTATTATAATTATGATTATTCACCAACTCTTCTTGGTGATAAAACAAAACCCTGTGGTTCTTTAGATATGATGGATAATAATATTTTAGATCATAATGCCTATTCTAAAGCTCTTTTAGGTTGGATTAACCCCTCGATTGTTTTACAAAATGGAATTTATGAATTAAATGATTTTCAAAAAAATGGGGAAGCATTAATTATTCCTGCTTCTTCATGGAATGATACTTATTGTGATGAATATTTAATTATTGAATATTATACTCCGACAGGATTAAATGAACTTGATAGTACCACTCCTTATGCTGAAATTAATCCCTTAGGATTTAATGAAGAAGGTTTTAAAATCTATCATATCGATTCTCGAATTGGCTTATATTCCCCAAGAAATTTAGAATTTAAAGGATATTTTGATGGAACACAAAATAGTAAAGATTATTATTTACAAATTGCCAATTCAAATACCCCTTCTTATAGTGCTATAAAAGATAATAAATTATTAAGATTATTATCTCCTTTAGGAAGTGCTCGTCTAGATTTTGTTGGAGATATGAATGTACATGCAGAAAATATGGATCTCTTTCAAAAAGATGATACCTTATCTAGTTCATTTCATTTTAATAGCTCAAATAAAAAGGTATCTATACGTATCTTAACTTCTTCTTCCTCAAAGGGAAGTTTACAAATCGAAATAGCATAAAAGAAGCTCTTTTAAGAATTTAAAATCTTCTTTTTTTTATGCTGAAATTTAGCTAAAAAAGGGGGTTAAAAAAGAAAAATAAAAAAATTTTTCCCACTTTTAATCCATTTTATTGACAATAATTATTTTCTCCTTTAATATAATGGTGCAAAAAGCTTACATTTAGGAGAAATAGACTTTATTGCACCTCTTATTAAAATGGTATAAAAGGGATTAAAAAAGGGTAGTAAGAGGTGCAAAAAAGTTAAAAAAGTGCAACGATTTGAAAAAAAGTTAAAATTAGATATTGCATTGGTGGTAAAAAGTGGTATAATGAGTTCACAGGGAGGGAAAATTGTGACTTTCTTTTATGGACGAACGACACATAGCATTGACGAAAAGTCAAGAGTCATGCTTCCTAAAAAGTACCATGAGATTTTAAAAGGAAATCTTTACTTGGTATTCGGCTTTGATGAAGGTAGTATTTATCTTTATACTGAAGAAGCATTTTGTTCCAGAAAAGATCAGTTCGAAAATTTGAACGACCTGTCTAATGAGGAGCGTAGACTACAGAGAACATTCTTCTCAAATGTCTATGACTGCACTTTAGATAAGCAAGGGAGAGTTTTACTTCCTAAAGATCTGATGCTGAGAGCAGGTATTACAAAAGAAGTTGTGATCATTGGCAGTGGTACACATCTAGAAATTTGGGATAAGCTACGTTATGAGCAAGCGTTTAGCTTAGACATCAAAGAGTATGGAAATCTTGCGGATACCGTAGCAAAAAAGATCTAAAAGGAAGTCCATGAAACACATTCCTGTATTGCTAAAGGAAACTATCGAGGGTTTACATGTAAGACCAAATGGTATATATGTCGATGCGACTCTTGGTAGAGCGGGTCATAGTAGTGCTCTTCTCAGTCTTCTTAGCGAGGGTGGTCATCTATATTGTTTTGATCAGGACGCCGATGCACTTGAAGAAAGCAAGGAAACACTAGAAAAAATATCTTCCTCCTTTACCCTCATTCATGATAATTTTGAAAATCTAGAGGCAAGATTATTAGGATATGGGGTGCGTAAAGTTGATGGAGTGATGTTTGATCTAGGTGTATCTTCTGCCCAATTCGATGATGCAGATCGGGGATTCTCGTATCGATTCGATGCCCGACTCGACATGCGAATGAATAAGGACACTAGTTTAACAGCTGAAACGATTGTGAACACCTATGATTTTGCAGACTTGGCCAAGATGTTTTATGAGTATGGGGAAGAACCGTATGCAAAACGTATTGCTAGTGCTATTGTCACTGAGAGGCAAAAAAAGAAAATATCGACTACATTTGAACTTGTCGATATCATTAAACGCTCGTTACCTGCTAGAGAGCTAAATAAAAAAGGCCATCCAGCAAAACGCGCGTTTCAAGCCCTTAGAATTGAGGTGAATGATGAACTTGGAGCCCTTAAAAAAGGCTTACGACAAGCTTGTTCACTCTTGAATCCAGGTGGTAGAGTAGCTCTAATCACGTTCCATTCTTTAGAAGATCGAATTGTAAAAAACATCTTCAAAGAACTATGTGATGAAGGAGAAGGCTCAAGATACTTTCCAGTTGAAAGTAAAAAAGCTTCTTATCAATTAGTGAATCGTAAACCGATTCTACCATGCGCAGAAGAGATTCAAAATAATAATCGCTCTCATAGCGCAAAATTAAGGATTATAGAAAGGAGGGATGCATGATGAAAGACAAATTAAACAGATCGAAACTCAATCGATTTGACCGATGCGCCAGAAAACTGGGTGTGATTGGGTGCATCATCTTACTTTCAAGTGTAGCCCTAGGTATTTCTATGATTGTGACATTAAATCGGCAAAATGAATCGCTAATTCAAGAAGTGAGTCGAAACGAGAAGGTACTTGATAATCTACAGTTACAAAATGAAAATGGAAATGCATGGATGATTGACTAATGGGAGATTCACAGCATGAAGAAAAGTATTATATATCGAATCTTTCTATCAATGATCATCGCCTTATCTATCTCGCTTGTGAGCTGTTGTATTACAAAAATCTTTATCCTCGACATACTGACAAACGAATTATTCTTGATTATCTCACTTTCATCCTTCGGGGTTAGCTTGATACTTACATACCTCATTCTCATTTACTTAAATCACAAGGGAATGATATACGAAAGTAAGTAGTGATATCATCTTAAATTTGTTTTTTAGAAGTAGAACCTATATATTGATGTTTGTATAGGTTCTTTTTTTTTACGTATTTATTCGCTTTTTCTCTATAAATAGAGAAAAGTTCATGATATAATAAAATGGAAATGAGCAAAGGAGAAACAAGTGAAAAAAGAAAATAAAAAGGTTCCAAAAAATAATGAAGAATCTTATGTGATAACTAGTGATGCAGAAGCAATATTATATGGCCTTTTATTTGTTTTAGTAGGCTTAATTGGCTTATTAAATCGTGGACCTGTTGGTCAATTTTTCACTTATTGTGTTGTCTTTCTTTTTGGAGCATTCCATATCTTCTTTTTTGCTTTACTCATCTTTTTAGGAATTTATTTAATGGTGAAGAAAAAGTTTTATCATATCCGGATAGATTTAAAACTTTTAGGTTTCTTTTTAATGCTTTTAGGTTTAACTATAGGAGCATCTTTAGAATCAGGATTAACCATACAAAATGCTTATTTAATCTTTTCGCAAAGAATGGAAAATGTTCAAGATTCATTATTTCATATTTCTAGTTTAACACAAATCCCTCTTTCTGGCGGGGGAATTATTGGTTATTTTCTCGCGGGTATTTTAAATTCCTCTCTTACGGAAATGGGAACGAAAATTGTTATCGTATTATTTTTAATGACAGGCTTTTTATTAGTATTTAAAGATCCTTTAGTAAAATTCATTTTAAAAATCCATCAATATCGAAAGAAAAGAAAAGCGATTCGTAAAGAAGAACAAAATCGTAAAGATGCTGAAGAATTAGAAAAGAAAGCACAAAAAGAAGAAGATTCATTAAATAAACAAGAAGAAATGAAAGAAGAACCTACTTTAGGAAGAATGGATATCAATCCTGAAGATTTATTTGATGAATTTCCAAGTAAAGATAGTGATGATTTATTTATGGAGGAGGATCCTATAATTATGAAAGATAACGATGCAAAAAAAGAAGAAAAAAACCCTATTTCTTTCTTTGATGATGAAGATGAAAATACTTCGATTAAAGATGAAATCGTTGAAGTTAAAGAAGAAAAACCTTATTCTCCATTTGAAGAACATCATGAAGAAAAGAAAAGTTATGTTGGACCTTATATTTATCCACCTTTATCTTTATTAAGTGATGAACATGATACGACAAAAAATAGCCAAAATTTTGCCATTGCAGATGAAAATGTGCGTAAAATTAATAATATTTTTAAAGAATATAATATTGGCGCACAAGCAATTTCTTATACTGTAGGACCTTCTGTTACCCGATTTGATATTAAAGTAAATCCAGGGGTAAAATTAACTTCCTTATCCTCGATACAAAATGAATTAGCCTTAAAACTTGGCGGAGATAAAACGGTCCGTGTTGAATTAATTATCGAAGGAAAAGATACTTCTGGTATTGAAATTGGAAATAAATTCCCAACCATGGTGCCTTTTAAAGATGTCTATAAAGAGATGATGGGGAATATGAAAGATAAATTAATGGTGCCTCTTGGAAGAAATATCTCTGGAGATGTCGTAAAAATTAGTATTGATGAACTTCCTCATCTTTTAGTCGCTGGAACCACAGGTTCAGGTAAATCCGTCTTTATTCATTCAATCATTATGACTTTAATCATGAGAAATACTCCTGAGGAATTAAGATTACTTTTAGTAGATCCTAAACGCGTGGAATTTTCTAAATATCATGATTTACCTCATCTATTATGTCCTATTATCACCGATCCTAGCGAGGCGACAACTGCCTTAAAGCGGATGGTGGATGAAATGGAAAGAAGATATGATGTATTCGCTACAAAAGGTAAAGGAGCATCAAAATACAGTGAATATATGGAAATCGCGGAACTTTATCATCTTGAAAAAATGCCTGTCATTATTATGATTGTCGATGAATTCGCGGATTTCATGTCCCATAATGCAAAAGAAGTTGAAGCTTCGATTCAACGAATTGCACAAAAGGCTCGTGCCGCGGGGATTTATATGATTTTAGCTACTCAAAGACCATCGGTTGGTTTTGTTTCAGGGGATATTAAAGCCAATATTCCTTCCCGTATTGCTTTAAGTGTTGCAACAGCGATGGATTCAAGAGTTATTATCGATGAAAATGGCGCAGAAACTTTACTTGGTAAAGGAGATTTACTCGCTCGAGTACCTATTTCTAAAACTTTAATCCGTGTACAATCGCCTTTTGTCCCATCGAAAGATATTATCGCTGTATGTGATTATATTCGTGAACATAGTGAAGTGCATTATTATGAACCTTTCCTCGATTTAAAAGAACATATTGATCTTCCTACCTTTGATGGAGGAGGACAAGGTATATCTGGAAGAAGAACGGAACTAGACCCCTTACATGAAGAAGTAAAACGTTATGTATTAGAAACAAAAGTTGCTTCCACTTCGAAAATTCAAAATAATTTCCAAGTCGGTTTTTCACGCGCCGATTATATCTTAGATTGTCTTGAAAGAGAGGGCATTGTAAAACGTGTTGGCAATAGAAGAGTCGTCGTAGGAGCAAGCGATGATGAGGGAAATCATGACTAAAGATAATAAATTATGGAATTTAAGTCTTTATTTTGCTTTAGATAATCTTTCTTATACGCCAAGAAATGTCGCTTTTTTTAAACAATTATTTCCTTTATCCTTTAAAGAATATAAAGGGGAATATGAATTTCAACATTTTTTAAAATATTATGATGATGTTCGCATCACTTTTTATCATAAAAATGTTTATTCTTCGTATATTTTATGTTTAGAAATCGTCGGAGTTTTAGATGAATTTACTTTTCATACATCAAAAATGCCTTTTTTAGAGAAGTTTTTAAAGATGTTATTTTCTTTTTCTTCATGGGAAGTAGAAACAAAAGATTTAATTTTTGTCAAAAATAATTTTCTTCATGCTTATTTAGCTTCTCTTCAAGATCCCTTTTCTTTAGCGCAAAAATCTTTATTAAAAGAAGTTTTACCAAGTGTAACCTATACAAAATTGATTTCAATACTAGATGAAGATTTAGATCAAATTACCCCTTTATCGATGAAAGAATTTTATTTCAATTTTATTTCTAGTTTTTCTTATTTTAGACTTCATGGATTTAATGATGAAGAAGAAAAAATCATTTTATCTTATTTACCTAAGATAAAAAAGAAAGCAAACTATCTTCCTTTTAAAGAGGTTATAAGTTTTCAAGATCAAATAAAAAAAATCGATACGCATAATTCTTGTTTAGCCCTTGCTTATAAGATAAACGAATCGATTCATCCTTATGAAATAGAAATATTGTCTTCTTATTTAAATCATGATAAATCCTTTATTTTTCAAGAATTAAGGGAACAAAAAGGCTATTTATATTATTATGATGTAACGCTTTATTTATCATATTCTTTACTTTTAATTACGTTACCGATTCATAAAAAAGATTTAAAAGATTGTTTATCTTTAATTCAAGAAGATTTTGCTCATATAGAAAATTATCTTGATTTAAATACATTTAATGAGATAAAAAATGATTTATTAAGAAGATATCATTCTCTTTTATTATCAAAAGCTGAGACGATGCTATTTGAAACAAAAGAATATTTAAATGAAAATCCTTTATCAATAGAACAAATTATTGAAATCATCAATCATTTTACTTATGAAAAGGCTCTTCATTTTTTTAAAAACCTCACCTATTTAGGTAGTGTTTATCTGGAGAACAAATGAAAAAGAAATTTTTAGATCATGATTATATTGAAATTTTTTTCCCGATTCATATGGTTTTAATTCCCATGAATAATACAGGGAAATTTATGGGGGGATTATATTTACTCTATGGGCAAAATATGTCGAATTTTGTCGTAAATGGTCGACGTCTTAAAAATGGGATTGCTCATTTTATTGAGCATCGTATTTTTGATTTAAAAAATAGTAATGCCATTGATTTATTCTCAAAAAATTTAACCTCAAGTAATGCTGAAACTGGCTTACATCATACTTTTTATTATTATGGAACAGATAAAGAGCATGCTTTAGATAGTTTAAAGATCCTTTTTGAGATGTTTTTTCATCTTTATCCTCATGAGTCTCAATTAGAAATTGAAAAAAATATCATCATTAATGAAGCAAAAATGGATGAAGATGATCCTTTTTATCAAATTGAAAATCAAGTGAAAAAGACTTTATATCAAAGTCGCTCCTATGGGCATGATATTGTCGGAGAACTTGATGATATTATCAATATGACTTATGAAGAATTAATTTTCGCTCATGATGCTTTTTATACAAAAGAAAATACGACATTTATTGGAGTTGGTGCTTTTGATATCGACGCTTTTTTAGCTTTCATTAATGATTTTAAATATCCATCCTTTATAAGTGAAATGAAACGATTAAAAAGAATTCCTATCTTTAAAAAAAGTATCATTAAAGAAGAAAGAAAAAAGATTCCATATGATATCTTTTATGAAGAAATTGCTATAAATTTAAATGATTTAAAGCCATTTAAAAAGGAAATGAATTTATATATCCATTTTTTAGTTAGCTTATTTGAATCTTCTTATTTTATAAAGCTCGGGAAAGATCAAGAAGTAATCGATAATGATTTTGGAATCGATATAGAATATGATGAGATGCATTTTTCTTTATCTTTTGAAGGTGCTTTATTAAATCATTCTCCTTTTGCTTTTATTGAAGAAATCTTTCTTCATCCAGAAAAATATATTTTTCAAAAAGATTATGAAGCATTTATAAGAAGTATTCATGCTTATCATATCTATGGAAGTCATTTTCCTAATTTACTATTTCGGGAAATCGAATTTTGTTTAGAAATGAATTATAAGCCTTATGATTATTTAACAAAAAATAGCTCTTTTTCTTTAGATAACTTCTTTTTATGGATGAAAGTAATTTATCAAAGCAAAGCGCATTATCGTTTGATTTGGAGGAAAAAATGATTGGTATTGATATGGCAAAAATTGCCCGATTTGAAAATAAAGATAATCTAGCAAAAAAAATATTATCTAGTGAAGAATATGATGAATATCTTAAAAGTTTAAATAAGACACTATATTTAGCAACCTCATTTTGTGTTAAAGAAGCCTTTTTAAAGGCAAATCAGGTGGGGCTATTTGCGATTCCAATGCAAAAAATTATTTTAAAAAGAGATGAAAATGGTTGCCCACATGTTTATTATTTATCTAAAGAGGATTTTATTGTATCCCTTTCCCATGAAGGGGAATATGTCATATCCATCGTGATGAAAAAGGAGTAATTTATGGACTATCAAATTAAAGCAACATTAAAAAGTAAAACCCAAATTGAGGCATTTGTTTCAAAAGAATATTCTTTTAAAGGATCTAGTCGCTTCTTACTTTTTGCTTCAGGAAATTATATTCGTACATTATATAGTGCAAAAGTTACTGAAACAGAGAAATATTTTCATTATATTCTTGAAGGTCTTCCTGAAATTGAAGCAGGTGTATTTTATGAAATTCAAGATGATCAAAATATCTTTGCTCCAGTAGATTGTTCATTTTTGATGCATGATTGGTTTTTAAATTTTTCTAGATCAAATGAAGAAATGGGCGCTATTTATCATAAAGACCATACCAAATTTAGCGTTTTTGCTCCTTTAGCTAGCGATGTATTTTTACTTTTATATTACAAAGATCATCAAGAAACTTATCCGATGATTCGCGATAAAAAAACAGGAATTTTCCATATGGATGTTCAAGGGGATTTAAACGAAGTAGAATATCTTTACTTATTAAAAAATGATGGCGTATGGAAAGAAAGTATTGATCCATATACCCGTTCTACAACGTTACAATCTAGACGTGGAGTAGTAATTAACCCTAATGAAGAAAAAATCGATTTTCATGATGATCATCTTCCTTCCTTAAAAGACCCTACAAAAGCGATTATTTATGAATGTTCTGTAAGAGATTTTACGTCCTCTATACATTCAAATATTGTGAATAAAGGAAAGTTTTTAGGAATGAGTGAAGAAAATAAAGTCAGTGAAAAAAATCATCCAGTAGGGATTGATTATTTAAAGTATTTAGGAATCACTCACGTACAATTAATGCCCGTGCAAGACTTTGTAACCACGAACGACCAATTTATCGAAAAGACCTACAATTGGGGCTATGATTCAGGAAATATGTGTGCACCTGAAGGAAGTTATTCTCTAGATCCAAAAAAGCCATATTCCCGTGTTTTAGAATTAAAAAGACTCATATCTTCATTGCACTTAAAAGGGATTCGTGTCGTTTTAGATGTCGTATTTAATCATCAATTTAATTTTTTAACTTCGGCTTTTCAAAAGATTGTTCCCAATTATTATTTTCGTTTTAATGAAGATGGCAGTTTATCGAATGGCTCTTTCTGTGGCAATGAATTTGAATCGCGTCGTTTCATGGGAAGAAAATTTATCATCGATACCTGTTTAATGTATGTAAAAGAATATCATGTCGATGGGTTTCGTTTTGATTTAATGGGACTTACCGATATAGAAACGATGAATTTAGTCTATGATAAATGTAAAGAAATTAATCCCGATTTTATTTTATATGGTGAAGGTTGGGATATGCCTTCTTCTTTACCGAATGAACAAAAAGCAAAAATTGCGAATCAATATTTTATGCCTTCGATTGGCTTTTTTAACGATCGATATCGCGATATGGTAAAGGGAAAAAGTGGTGATGGAGAACTTTATTTAAGAGGCTATCTTCTTGGGGATACAAATTATAGTGATGCCTTTATTCATTGCTTTTTAGGCTCTTGTTTACCAATTGCCATGCCTCCTTTATTTAATTATCCTCATCAAAGTATCAATTATGTCGAATGTCATGATAACGCGACAATATATGATAAATTATTATGCTCTAATGCGTTAGAAACAGAAGAAGACCGTTTAAAAAGAATCAATTTATTAAATGCTGTAGTCATCTTTAGTTATGGTGTTCCTTTTATTCATTCTGGTGAAGAAATCGGCTTATCTAAAAAAGGAATCACCAATTCTTATAATTCAGGAGATAAAATCAATTCGTTTGATGTAGAAGTTTTAGATTCACGTTTTTCTATGGCAAAATTTTTAAAAGAAGCCATTGAACTAAAAAAAGAATACGCTTTCTTTGCTTATGATAGTAAAGAAGAAATTGCTAGCCACGTAAGTTATGAAACAAAAGATGGAAGAATTATTTTTACCATCAAGGATGCAAAACCATTTAAAGAAGTTAAAATTATTGTAAATCCCTTAAAAGATGTCTTTACCATCCCTTTAGGGGATTATTATCGTGTCTTATTTAATTTATCGGGAAGAATTACTCAAGAATTCTATGTCAATCACCTGACAATGAATGGCATATCGTTAATGATTTTGGCACTAGAATAGAACCCGTTTGGGATTCAGCCTTTCATAAATCATTTACAATATACTTGGAGGTGATTTTATGACATCTGTTGAATTAATTGGAAAATTAAGACATAATAATGAAGAT